>JBFFKD010000262.1:0-4362 GCA_041555595.1 Motiliproteus sp. | reverse complement strand
CCGACCTGTTTGAGTTGTTCGATTGAGCTACCTTTGAGGCCTAGCAGGCAGTGCCTAACCGGTTCAAAATGTTCGCCAATAATATGCAGTTTGGTCTTGGGCATCTGCCGGTAGATCTCCTCGACCCGTCCGGCGGTCGAGTTTTCCAGTGGGATCATCGCTAGTTTGGCCTGGCTCAGTTCGACCAGCGCCATCGCATCAACGAAGGATTCGCAAGCCTTTGCGGTCATTTCAGGAAAAACATGGCGGCATGATAGGTGTGAATAGGCCCCGGGAAGGCCTTGGTAAACGATGATGTCGTCGTACATAGGTTGGGTCGCAGGTTGTCTCAAGAGGCCTAAACCCGCTGCGATCTGGGATCGTAAAGGGAGGCGGCCGAAAAGTGCATAATGTTAACAGGGATGCTGGCCGGCTGCACTGCTGTAGATCTCTTCTGATGGCGTTAGGAGCGCTTCGCTGTTTTACCCCGCAGAAATGATCAGATAGGAATAATGCCGATGGATCTATGATGCGGATCATTGTCATTATATGTCGAACGGATAAGATACCCGTTTTATGAAAAGGGGTTTATAATGCCTTTACAGAGTTTGTTAGATGGATTGTTGCTGTTTGGTCGTCAGCTCTCTATTGGGGTTTTGTCGGTGCTGGTCGCTACTAGTGTGCAGGCATCAGAGAGTCATGGGGAGCCAGATGAGAAGTGGCTGCCACCCAATATTAAGTGGTATCAGCATGATGTCGTCCAACTACTGTTAGAAGACAATGTATTCACACCCGATGATGTGGTTTTTAAACTCTATCAGCCATACAAGCTGGTATTAACCAATGTCAGCGATAAGGCCAAGCACGACTTGGTCGATGAAAAGTTTTTTCATTCAATCGTGCTCAAGGAGGTGGTTGTCGGCGGTGTCACCGTCAATACTCACCATATCCATAATTTGTTGTTAAAACCTAACACGTCGGCCAGTCTGTTGTTCGTACCGGTTAAGCCGAACGAGTTTGAAGTTTACTGTACTTTGCCCGACCATCGGGAAGATGGTATGGAAGGATATTTCACCATAGAGCCGTAGCTGAGTGCTATCGAGTTTCTATTTTTTGACGGAGCTATCGTCCAATGGACTGGAAGCCAATATTTACCACCGCTTGTTTATTGCTAGGTCTCAATGCCGTTACTGGCTGCGCTCCGCTCGAACCGCTGGAAGAGGATGGCAAGCCGGTGTTTAATACTTCGTCGCATGAGCAGGGTATGCGTAAGCAGTGGGCCGATAAGCCCTACCGTGAGTTGGTTAAGCATATGGGGCGCGAAGGGGTGGTGATGGATATTCCTCGTTATGGCTGGCCGGCCAGCTCGGCGGTCGTGTACGGAGTTGATTCTGCCACGGGTTGCGTCGATGCATTTCTAGTACTGCACGGTGAAGAGCCGTTGATTAAAGATTACTTTTGCCGTTGAGTATGATGATGAAGTCGGGTGCGTCTGGTAAGCGCGATATCCTGAGATCGATGCTTTATGGCTTATTACCGCTTTGTTTTTTAGGTGGCGTCGTCGGATCGGCGACAGTGCTGCTTAGTGCTTGTGCTGTTCCAGAAAATACAGTGAAGTCTACTTACTATGCCAATTTTCGCCATGATCGTGAAGTGTTGATGCGGTCACGTTGGACAGGTCGTCTTTATGTTGATCTGGTCGCCGATATGGGGCGTGACGGCGTCTCGATGACAACGCCGGATAGTAGTGGTCAAACCAGTTCGGCGGTGATTTTTGGAATTAACGATCCTATCAGTGGTTGTGTTGATAGCTTCGTTGTCATTAATGGTGATGAGCCGATCATTGAAGATTATTATTGCCGTTGATCCTTCGTTAGCGGATCTGTTTCGCTATCTTTCCTCGCACAATCTCTACTAGTTGAACGCCGTCGGATCTAATCAAGCTCGCTTATTTTTCGCATAATTGGTGGCTGATTCAATCTAAAAAGCCCCTGCTGTTAGCCGATCAAAATCAGCTAACAGCAGGGGCTTTTGCATCTATAAAAGAGGGTTAGGGCTTAATCTGCCTTTGGTGTTGATGGCCCTTTGCGATGAGATTTAATACGCGGTTTCTTGACTTGGCCAGCTTCGGCAAAGCGCGGCTTGCTGCGGCCTTGTTCCGCGTCTTCACTGCGTCCGTCAATACGATGTAGGCGCATCGGCTTGCCACAAATTTTCAGCGTCTGGAAGTGCTTCAGCAGTTCGGTGGGCAAGCCTTCGGGCAGTTCTACGGTGGAATAATCATCGTGCAGTTTGACGTGGCCGATAAAGCGACTGCTCAAATCGGCTTCGTTGGCGATGGTGCCTACGATGTGCTTGGGTTCGATGCCATCATCACGGCCGACGCCGATCCGGTAGCGCTCCCAAACGACGTCGGCGTTACCACGGTCTTTATCACGGGGGCGGCGTTTGTCTTGGTTGCCATCGCGACGGTTATCCCGGTCGTTGCTATTGCGCTCGTTTCTCTCACGCGGTTTGTGCTCGCGAGCGGGAACCTCAGGAGGGAGTTGCAGCGGTTTCTCTTTCTGAGCTAGATACAATAGTGCAGCGGTCAACTCGCCGGACTCAAGGTTGAGTTCGTCGGTTAGTTGAGTGCTGAGGTCGCGGTAGTAGGTGAGGTCTTCTTTAGTAAAGACCTGCTCAAGTTGGTTGCGGAAGTTGCCAACCCGTTTCTCAGTAATCAGATCGCGGCTGGGTAGATCCATCGGTTGGATCGGCTGCGAGGTGGCTTTCTCGATCGCTCTGAGCAGCCGTTTTTCGCGGTAGGAGACAAATAGAATCGCTTTGCCTGTACGACCCGCGCGACCGGTACGGCCGATACGGTGAACATAGGCTTCGGTGTCATACGGGATGTCGTAGTTAATGACCAAGCTGATGCGTTCAACATCCAGGCCTCGGGCGGCAACATCGGTAGCAACCAGAATATCGAGGCTGCCTTTTTTGAGCCGCTCGACGGTGCGCTCGCGCAGTTGTTGGTTCATGTCACCGTTGAGCGCGGAGGCGCTGTAACCACGCGCTTCGAGCTTTTCAGCCAGCTCTACCGTGGCGTTCTTGGTACGGGCGAAGATGATGACGCCATCGTAGTCTTCGGTTTCCAGCATCCGCGATAGAGCATCGAGCTTGTTGACCCCTTGAATCATCCAGCAGCGTTGCTCGATATTGGAAACAGTGGAGGTTTTTGAGGCGATCTTTATCTGCTGTGGATCACGCATGTATTTGGCGCTGATGCGACGGATCTCGTTCGGCATGGTGGCCGAAAATAGTGCGGTTTGACGCTCGGCAGGCGTTTTGGCCATGATTGTTTCGACAGCGTCGATAAAGCCCATACGCAACATCTCGTCGGCTTCATCAAGTACTAGGGCCTTGAGTTTATCCAGCTTTAGGGTGCCGCGCTCAAGGTGATCCATCACCCGGCCTGGTGTGCCGACGATGACCTGAGGGCCGCGCTTGAGCGAGCGTAACTGAGTGCTGTAGCTTTGGCCGCCATAGATCGGCATCACGTGGAAGCCGCGCAGGTGACGGGAGTATGCCTGAAACGCTTCGGCGACCTGAACAGCAAGTTCGCGGGTTGGGCACAATACCAGCACCTGTGGGTGGTTGGCCTTGAGATCGATGCGATGCATCAGTGGCAGCGCAAAGGCCGCGGTCTTACCGGTTCCGGTCTGAGCCATTCCCAGTACGTCCTTACCCTCCAGTAGCAGCGGGATGCATCTGGCCTGGATTGGCGACGGTGTTTCGTAGCCAAGTTCGGTGACTGCACGCAGAAGGGAATCGTCGAGCTCAAGCTCAGCGAAAGTAGGGGTAGGGTCAGACATGTAGGGGAACCAAGGTAATAAATATGAAAAGGAGCGACATTATACGCCTAAAGTTGGAAAAAAGCTTGATTAAAGAACGGGGTTTTGCCTGTGGTGGTGTGTCGGTTTGAATATGTCAATCTACTGCAAAAAACATTAGGTGGTTGAGGCCTGGGTCTGCGTTGCTAGCAATCAGGTCAATCGGTGCGGCCAAAGTATAGGGTAAACTGAGGGCTGACCAGCTAATGGTTGTTGAAGGGGTGTAGCATATGTTTATCAAAACCTTATAAGCCAGAGAGAGGTCTGTGGCAGTGGTTTGTGCTCAGCTTCCACCCCTATGATTCAACGATTGTGTCTTAGAGCCAATAATAAAGGCATCGTTATGATGCCTTGTCTTATCTACACAATGGTCAGGGGTGTCTGTGTATATGGTCAAGCGTAGAGCTGATGTTCTCAGTTAGTTAGGCATCGTCGGTGGAGGGCTGAATGCCGATGGTCGGCCCCGGCTTACGGATGTGGAACCCCTGCGCGTAGGTGATGTTGATCTCTT
>JBFFKD010000261.1:0-4390 GCA_041555595.1 Motiliproteus sp. | reverse complement strand
GGATGCGATCTCTGCCAGAAACCCCATCGATACCGACTATGCGATCGAACGTATGCGCGCGGAGGGGGTGAAGATCGTGACCAAAGAGATGGTCGGCTTTGAATGGATTCGACGTTCTGATGCTCCGCAATTTAAAACATTCAGTACCCGCTACCTGCGCTGATTCAGCGGGGTAGAGAAGCGGTCCGCGACCCGGATTTTTAATTGAGGAGGCAGTGATGGCGAACAATAATAACAATAACCGTTATGCGGTCGGGCTTGATCGAAGCGACGCTAATTTCGTGACATTAAGCCCGGTGAGTTTTATCGAGCGCACTGCGCAGGTTCACCCCGATCGTACCGCCATTATCTACGGTGATCTGCGTCGAAGCTGGGCGGAAACCTATCAACGTTGTCTGCGTGTCGCCTCCGCCTTGAAGCTGCGAGGTGTTGCCAGCGGCGATACCGTGGCGGCCGTGCTGCCCAATATTCCCGAGATGCTCGAGTTGCACTTTGCCGTGCCGATGATCGGTGCGGTTTTAAATGCACAGAATACCCGGCTGGATCCCGAGACAATTGCCTTCATGATCGATCATGGCGGCGCCACGGTCGTTGTTACCGACAAGGCGTTTTCCGACACGGTGGTCAGGGCACTAAAGCTGTGTAAAGCAGCGCCGTTGGTGATTGACGTCGATGATCCTTTGGCCAGTGGAGAGTTGCTGGGAAGTATCACCTACGATGAGTTGCTGGCTGAGGGTGACGATGCATTTAAATGGGCACTACCCGACGATGAGTGGCATCCTATCGCGCTCAATTACACCTCGGGTACTACCGGTAATCCCAAGGGGGTTGTCTATCATCACCGGGGCGCTTATCTCAACGCCATGAGTAATATTATCGGTCAGGAACTGCCGCGCCATGCGGTGTACCTGTGGACACTGCCGATGTTTCATTGCAATGGTTGGTGTTACCCCTGGGCTGTAACCGCTGTCGCAGGGACCCATGTCTGCCTGCGACAAGTTGAACCCGAACAGATTTTCGCGGCGATTAGGGATTACCGAGTGAGCCACTTTTGTGGCGCGCCGGTGGTGCTAAATATGTTGATCAACGCCCCCGAGGAACACCAAGTCAGGATCGACCACCCGGTGACTGTGACTACCGGTGGTGCGGCGCCACCGGCCAAGGTGATCGAAGGGATGGAGCGGTTGGGTATTGATGTGGTGCATGCCTATGGGTTGACCGAAACCTACGGCCCCAGTGTTTTCTGTGATCCTCAATCGGCCTGGTCGGAGATGCCGCTTGAGGGTAAGGCAGCCAAGATGGCGCGTCAGGGGGTTAAGGCGCCGGGCGTCGCCGGTCTGATGGTAGCCGATCCAGCATCCGGAGCGGCCGTCGCCAACGATGGTAATACGCTGGGAGAGGTCATGATCCGCAGTAATACGGTCATGAAGGGCTATCTGTCCAATCCCGCTGCGACCGATGAAGCCTTCCGTGGCGGTTGGTTCCGAACCGGTGATATCGCGGTTTGTCACCCTGACGGATATATCGAAGTAAAGGATCGAGCCAAGGACGTGATCATTTCTGGCGGTGAGAACATCTCAACTATTGAAGTCGAAGATGTTCTTTATCGTCACCCGGCGGTGCTGGAAGCGGCTGTTGTGGCAAAACCTGATGATCATTGGGGCGAAGTCCCCTGTGCGATTGTGACGTTGAAGAACGGTGATGAGACTCAGGGGGATGAAATTCTCGCATTCTGTCGTGATAACATGGCCCATTATAAATGCCCCAAAACGGTGGTCTTTGCAGCGTTACCGAAGACGTCCACCGGCAAAATACAGAAGTATGCACTGCGAACCATGGTTAAGGATATCGCCTGAGTGCTGCGCCGGCCGTCGGTTGGCGGTGGGTTTTTGATTGCTCAATCAAGGATGGGGTGCAGATGTTACTGAGTCAGCAATGGGAACATATTTTGATGGCAACGCCGACCTCGCACCCGACCCCTCCATCGCGCTCTCAGGACGGTATGACTGCACTGACCGACGATGCCGAACGTAACCGGTTGCTGGCAGAGATGGCCGAACAGTCTACCGACATGATTTCACGCCATACGCCGGGAGACTGGCGTTTTATCTACGCCTCGCCGGCCGTCACACATCTGTTGGGCTATACCGTCGAAGAGATCGTCGGTATGTCGGCCCATGATCTGTACCATCCTGACGACGTCGAGGATTTTGCTCACCGAGCCTCCAGTGTCTGTTATGACAAGGGGTTGTATACCCATACCTATCGTTTCCGGTGTAAGGATGGGCACTACACCTGGCTTGAGAGCACCAGTCGTTCGATCCGCGATTCTGAGACCGGCGAGTTACGTGAAATGCTGGTGGTGTCGCGTGATGCCAGTCGCCGGATAGAGGCCGAACAGGCCAGTCGCCGGTTGGCCCGGGTGCTGGAGAGCAGCAGTGATCTGGTAGTGTTCTTGTCGCCGGATTTGACCATAACACTGCTGAACGAGTCGGCGCGCAGAGTGTTATCGATAGCGCAGGATGCGATAGAATCATGCGTTCTAGCCGAGTTGCTGACGGCTGACAGCTATGCACAGTTTTCCAAGGATGGCCTGCCTTCGGCCATTAGCTCGGGCAGTTGGACCGGCGAGTTTGAGATGGTTGCTAGTGACGGTTCGGTGATACCGGTCGCGCTCGAACTCCTCGCCCACCGTGTTGTGCATGGCCAGGTAGAATACTTTTCGCTGGTGGCCCGGGACCTGAGCGAGGCCAAAGCGGCTGAAACCAATTTAAAGCGCTACCAAGCAGAGATTGATCACGCGACTCGGTTGATTACGATGGGTGAGCTAGCTTCGAGTTTGGCTCATGAGTTGAACCAGCCGCTCACGGCGATCGTCAATTATGTGCGGGGTATCCAGCGTCGATTTAAACACAGTGATGTTGTCAGCCGGGAAGAGCTGCAGTTTCCATTAGATAAAACCGCAGCAACCGCGTTGCGTGCGGGAGAGATTATTCATCGGATGATCGATTTTACCCGCAAACGCGAGCCCACCCGAGAACTGCTGTCATTGCACCATGTGGTCCACGACCTGATCGAGTTCTGTGGCCCCAATGCCGAGCGCCATAATGTCCATCTCGAAGATCGAGTTGATGCATCGCTGCCAGCGGTATTGGCCGATCGGATTCAACTCGAGCAAGTGCTGCTCAATTTATTGGTCAATGCCATCGAAGCCTCCGAACAGTCGGCTGTGAACGGCGCGTTGATGGTCACCGTTGAGGCCAATCTAGCTCCTAATCGCATGTTACTGATCCGTGTTCGGGACCAGGGCATCGGGTTGCCGGTTGATCAAACGCAGCAGGTGTTTGAGCGATTTTTTACCACCAAGACCAAAGGGTTGGGTATGGGGCTGGCTATTAGCCGCTCGCTAGTTGAAACTTTGGGCGGGGAGTTGTGGGCCGAAAATAACCTTGATGGTGGCGCCAGCTTTGTGTTCAGTCTGCCATTGGCAGAATAATCGATAAACGTCGTCAACTAGAACAGTCACTAATTAATGTCGGTAGAAAAGAGAGTCGTGATGCAGAACCCGGGACCAGCCCCATCCCCCGAATCAATCTACGTTATTGACGACGATGTCGATGTGCGTGAATCCTTGCAGTGGCTACTGGAGTCGGTCGGGCTTCGAGTTGTTTGCTACGAAACCGCGCTCGATTTTCTCGGTAGTGATCATCAGGGTGCTAGTGGCTGCATCGTGATGGATGTCCGAATGCCGGGGCTGAGTGGCATTAACGCACAGAACAAATTCGACGAATACGGTATCGATCTACCGGTCATCATGATCTCGGCGCATGGTAATGTTGATATGGCTGTCACAGCTATGACGCAGGGGGCTGCCACTTTCTTACAGAAACCGTTCGACGATCAGGCGTTGATCGACCATGTTCAGCAGGCGTTGGATAAGGACCGAAACCACCGGCGGCAGTTGCACGCGCTGTCGGGCACAAAAAATTGTTATGCATCGCTGACCAAGCGAGAACGCCAAGTATTCGAAGCCGTGGTGGCGGGGCTCTCCAATCAGGAGGTCGCGGACAAATTGGGGATTAATCGCAAAACTGTCGAGGGCCATCGCGCCAACATGCTTAGTAAAATGGCTGTAGGTTCGTTGTCAGAACTGGTGCTGGCCGCTGTTAGTCTGGGGGTAGCAACAACTGATCGACAGTGACTCAATACCTCGACGAGTTAGGTGTTTAGCGGGTTCGAACTTGATGCTGTTGATGATGATGGAAAGGGCTAGAGCGTTCATTTGTTAGAGACGCGGTGAGTCTTATGTTGAAGTCATTTTGCATCAGTCTAGGCCTCGGCAGCTGTGTTTGAAGACTAACTATCTCTCCTGTTGTGCCCTTCCTGTGTC
>JBFFKD010000260.1:0-4393 GCA_041555595.1 Motiliproteus sp. | reverse complement strand
GGAGTAAATAGATGATCCCCAACAGGCCTTTCTTGGAATACCTGCCCGACCAAGAGCCGAACAGCAGACAGCCGAAGATATTAAACAGCCCGATCAACGATAGACTGGTCACCGCCACTGTGGCATCAAACCCCTGGTCGGATAGGAATGGCGGCATATGGACGGTGATAAAGGCCAACTGAAAACCGCAAACGAAAAAGCCAGCGATCAGCAGCCAGTAATGGAGATGACCGCGCGCTTCGGTCAACGCCTCGGTCAAGGTTTGATTGTTGTCCTGCTCAGCCGCTGCGATACCGGCCGAATCGCCACCAAACGGCAGCGCCAACAGCAACATCGATAGCGCGCCACCCGCCATCAACAGCAGTGCGGTCTGCCAGCCATAGCTGGTGATAAAACTCTGCGCCACCGGGATCAGCAACAACTGCCCGGCCGAGCCAGCAGCAGTTCCAAGACCCAGTGCAAAGGCGCGTTTTTCGGGCGCAACCATCCGAGCCAGCGCCGGTAACACCACCCCAAAACCGGTACCAGAGATCCCCATGCCGATCAGCACCCCGGCACCCATATGCAGCCCCCACAAACTGTCGGCAACAGAGGTCACATACAAACCCAGCGCATACAGCACGGCACCACCCAACACGGTCTTGGTGGTACCGAAACGGTCTGCAACGGCACCGGCGATCGGTTGAAACAGCCCCCAACAGAGATTCTGCAACGCCAGCGAGAAGGCAAAAACTTCTCGACCGTAACCAAATTCAGCCGATACCGGCGCCAGAAAAAAACCCAGCGACGAGCGCAAGCCAAAGTTAATCGCCAGCAGCACGCAAGCGCACGCCACCAACAGACTGAGTAATTTTACCGGTGTCGACATCGGTCAGATCCATCGTTGATAGATAGAAAAAATCAGACGATACCCGAATTTATACCCGGCGTCTTAGTCGTTACGTTTACCGATACAGATCATCCGTTGTAGCGACGCTCCAACATTATTTAATCGGCTGGTTTGGGCTGCACCAATTTGATCGGAAAATGGCAGCGAAAGCAGCTGCCTTGGCCCGGCTGACTATCCACCTCCAACAGGCCGCCGTGACGAATCATCACATGCTTGACGATCGCAAGCCCTAGCCCCGTGCCGCCCTGGCTGGTCGAACGACCATCATCGACCCGGTAGAAGCGCTCGGTCAGCCGCAACAGGTGCAGTTTTTCGATCCCGATGCCGCTATCGCAAACCTCGAAATGGCCGCCATCGTCGTCGACCCACCAGCGAATACCGATACGTCCGTGCTCGGGGGTATATTTGACCGCATTGGTGGCCAGATTGGAGAAGGCGCTAAGCAGCTCTTTCTCCTGGCCCAGCAGCAGGAAGCGTTCGTCGGCTTCGAGTACGATCTGCTGCTGTTTTTCCGGTGCCAGATCGGCAGCATCTTCGCGCACCTCCCGTAGCATCCGACCGATATCGATCGGCAGCTCATCCACCATGCTGTCGGTGGTTTCCAATCGGGAAAGCATCAACATATCGGTGACCAAGTTACCCATCCGTTTGGCCTGCCCCTCCATCTGCTGCAGCGCTCTCATCAACACCGGTTGCTGCTGGTCGGCATACTGATCCTGCAGGGTTTCGACGTAGCCGTGGATCACCGTCAGCGGCGTGCGCAGCTCGTGCGAAGCGTTACCGACAAAATCACGCCGCATCCGCTCCAACTGATGCAAACGGGATACATCACGGATGATCATCAGGCGGTCGGACTGGCCAAACTCGGTCACGGTAAACTGTAGCTTGATCCGGTTATCGATCGGCGAGGCCAACTCCAGGGGCTCGGCAAATTGACGTAGCTCCAGATAACGGACGAAACGCGGATCGCGGATCAGGTTGGTAATCGATTGGCCCAGATCATCGGGGCGCTTAAGCCCCAGCAACCGCCGAGCAGAGCGGTTCCACCACTCCAACTCACCGCTGGCATCGACCATCACCACCGCATCGCGAAGCGCCGAGGTCGACTCCTGCACCCGGGCGATCACCTGACGCAGTTTGGATTCGGCCTGGCGATGGCGATTCAGCAGTCGGTACAGCTGATCGAACACCTCACCCCAGACGCCGCGACTCTCCGGCACTTGGCGATGATCACCCTGACGCAACCACTGGATCAACCGGTACAGCTGCCAACCATGCCACAGCAGCAGCGGCGACAGCACCAACACCAGCCCCCAGGCCAGATCCCCCTGTACCCAACCGACCAAGCCGGCCAGCAGGATCAACAGTAACTGCGATTTAAACTGAAATAGACCCGCTGGGGACACCCGGATATAACCCTCGATAAAAAATCTGATTAATCGTGCTGACTTGAAAAGCGGTAACCCATACCCCGAACGGTCTGCACCAACGGTGCATACCGCTCACCCAGCGCCTTACGCAAGCGCCGGATATGAACATCGACAGTGCGTTCTTCGACATAGACATTGCCGCCCCAGACATAATCGAGCAACTGGCCACGCGAAAAGGCCCGATCCTGATGGGTCATAAAGAAGTTGAGCAGTTTAAATTCGGTCGGCCCCATCTCCAGAGGCACCCCCTTAACCGAGGCTCGGTGCGAAATCGGATCCATCGCCAGACCGTCGACCTCGATGATCGCAGCCTCACCGTCAGGGGAGGTGCGGCGCAGCACCGCTTTCAATCGAGCGACCAGTTCGCGAGGCGAGAACGGCTTGGTGATGTAGTCGTCGGCACCCGCTTCAAGTCCCTTGACCTTATTATCCTCATCGCCCTTGGCGGTCAGCATGATCAGCGGTATAGCAGCGGTCAGCGGATCATTTTTCAGCCGTCGCGCCAGTTCGATACCGCTAGTGCCGGGCATCATCCAGTCGAGCAGAATCAGATCGGGCCGGTCGTCAATAACCTGGGTCATCGCGACCTGAGCATTCTCCGCTTCACGACACTCATAACCGGCCATCTCCAGCGCCAGTGTCAGCATCTCCCGGATCGGGGCCTCATCATCAACAATCAGTACGCGTTTAAACGACATCCATTAGCCTCGTTCTTTGACATCAACATTGAATACAACATCAAATTCAATAGTACGGCTATTACAACGCCAAAATATGACAGTTAGGTTACAACCAACCGAAAGTCGATTCAGCCGGCCAGCAGATAATCCAACAACAGACCGGTGAAGATCAGCGCGCCAGCCCAATGGTTGTTCAGAAAGGCCACAAAACAGGCCTGCGGATCGCGATCACGAATCAGGTACTGCTGATAACCAAAGGTCGCAGCCGCTGCAGCCACGCCGAGGTAATAACTCAGCCCCAACTGCTGTTGCGCACCCAGCAACAGCAAACCCAGCAGTACCAGCAGCTGCAAACCGCCGACAATCAGCTTGTCGGCATCACCGAATAGGACCGCGGTCGACTTGATACCGATCTTAAGATCATCTTCACGATCGGTCATGGCATAGAGGGTATCGTAGGCGACAGTCCAGATCAGGTTGATAAAGTAGATCAGCCAAGCCTGTCGCGGCACCTCCCCAGTCTGCGCGCTAAACGCCATCACGATCCCCCACGAGAACGCCGCGCCTAACACCACCTGCGGAAAATAGGTGTAGCGTTTCATAAACGGGTAGATAGCCGCCAACGCGGCGCCAGCGAACGACAACAAAACGGTCTGCAGGTTAGTAAACAGCACCAGTACAAAGGCGATCAAACACAGGCTGACAAACAGTATCAGCGCTTCCTGGCTGGTCACTCGACCCGACGGCAGCGGTCGCTGCTTGGTCCGCGCTACATGGCCATCCAGATTCCGATCGGCGAAGTCATTGATGACACATCCTGCCGAACGCATCATCGTAACTCCCAGCACAAAGATAATCAGCAGGTTCCAATCCGGCATCCCCTGCGCCGCCACCCACAGCGCCCACAAAGTCGGCCACAATAGCAGGTAGATACCGATCGGCTTATCCAGCCGCATCAGCTGAGCCAAACCTTGCAGCTTGTCCTTATCCAAAGCGGGAAGCGAAATATTCATAGCGAGCCGAATCCGTAATAACTAATATCTGAGGTAATAACGGTCCGTGCCAATAGCGGTTTGTAGTCATCACAACCCGTACCAGCACCGTTCGCAGCAATCACAGCCTAGCCGCTGCCTGTTTGACGAGGTTGCTCTATCGAGGACTCGATATCGAGCGCTATTGTACGGCTCCAGCGGTCATCGTGAAAGTGACTGTGATGATAGCGACAGCAGCAGCTGCGGCAGGAAAACCTCGCTGACCAGCAACGGTTTCTGATCGAGCCGAAACACCGAACGACGCGCCCAGGCTCTGCCATTCAACAACACCGCAGTGGCCGATTGATCGCCCCCTGTCATCGGTATCCGCGCGGTTTCAATGGCGCCACGCCGCATCGATAG
>JBFFKD010000259.1:0-4417 GCA_041555595.1 Motiliproteus sp. | reverse complement strand
CGGCCTCTTCGTCGGATATCCGCATTGTCATAGACGCTGACCGATCCTAAAACAGGAAAGCCGGTAACACTGTTGAGTTGCTTGCTGTCGATAAATACAGGACGTATTTGACTGATGATAAACGCGATTCCTAAGCCAGCGGCTAAGGCGGCTACCAGAACTCCGGACAGGAACACGGGACGGTTAGGACCGGTAGCCGTTGTTGGAGTGCGGGGGGGGTCGATGATCCGAAATTGAAAACTATCGGCGCTGACCTCTGCCTGCTGTGACAGATGGGCCGACTCGCGTCGACTTAACAACTCATTGTACTTCTGCTGGGTGATTTGATGGCCGCGATCAAGCGCTTTGAGTTCGGCTTCAATATCGGGGACGCTATTGCTCTTTGCTTGCAGCTGCTTGAGTTGTCCGACATAGGTATCACGGCGTACTCGAAGCGAGCTGACATTCGACTGCTCGCGAGCCTGGGCCAGTTTTAACTCTTGGTACACAGGGTTTTCGTTCAGCCCACCACCTTGCTGGTTGCTGATTGCGGCCATCTCGATACGACGTTCTTGTAGTTCAGCCTCACGCTTGTCCTGCAAATTTGCCAGAATGCGTTGGCTCTCTTTGATATCCGGGTGATTATCGGTGTACTTCAGCCGCAGTTCGTCGAGGTTGTTCTCCAGCGATTCGATACGGTTATCGAAGCTTGAGTTGATGCCAAATTGAGGCGTAAAGCTCTCCTGCATGATGCCGAAGGTGGGTTGTTCGCCGGCTAGCTGTTGAGAGGTTGATTTAAGCCGGGTTTGTGCCTCTTTTAACTCCAGTTCGACCGTGGCGACAGTGGATTTGAGTCGATCAATCCGAGCGTAGTAATCACCGCCACCACTCATGATCTCAAAATTAGTTTTCTTGAACTCTTTTAGCCGGTTATCGGCATCGTTGAGTCGTTGTTCATACTCTTTGATTTGTTGATCAAGAAAGTTGGTCGCAACATCCGAATCCTGTCGTTTGTCTCCCAGCGTATTTTCAACCAGTGTTGTCAGGGTGGCCTGGACGACGTTTTTGGCCTCTTCGGGTGAGCTGCTGGCGAAGGCAATGTGGTAGATGTTGTCGCGTCCGGCTTGGTTGAGTTCTAGTCCGGACTTGAGTTCATCGATAATCAGATCGAATTCAAGGTTATCCTTGGCCTTGATATCAAGATCGGAGAGCCGCGCGATTTTCTCAAGATTAGGCCGGGTGAACAGCGTTTTGACGATCAGCTGAACCTGCTGGGTCGGATTGGTCTGGATCGTTAAACCGCGCAATAGCGGGGACAGTAGTGATTGGGTATCAACGTAAACCTTGGCTTGCGACTGGAACTGATCGGGGTACTTAAGCACCAACGGCCAGCCAATGATGCATACCATCCATGCGATCATGATCGCAATCCAGCGGTGCAGCCAGACGCCTTTAACCAGATATTTGAGCTGGTCTAATAACTCTTGCATAGCTATTGATTCCTGAACTTAATACCAAGACTCAGGAATAATGACGATATCTCCAGGGAGAATATCGACATTGGCATCGATCTGGGCCCCTTGGATCAAATCTTTGATGCGAACGCCGTACTGCTGTTGTTGTCCATCGACGATGCGGACGATGCTGGCAGCGTTACCATCGGCGAATTCGGTCAGTCCACCGACTTGGATCATCACGTCGAGCAACGTCATGCTCTGGCGGTAAGACAGTGCTTGCGGTTCGCTGGCTTCGCCGATGATACGCACCTGTTCCGAGTAAGGGCCGACAAAGCCACCGACGAGCACCGTGGCGATCGGCTCTTTGATATAGACGCTGAGTTTCTCTTCAACCAAACGAGCGATCTGGGTCGGGGTCAGACCGCTGACCGGTATATCTTCAACCAGTGGTGTGGTGATCTTGCCGTCGGGACGAACGGTGACGCTTTGTGACACTTCTGGATTTCGCCAGACAAAGATATTGAGGCTGTCACCGGGGCCGACAAGGTAGTTATATTGTGATGGATCGGTGGTGAGCGGTTGTTTGGGTTGGGAGTTTGGTAAAGGGGGGTATGAATGACTCGAACAGCCGGTCAGTATGAATACAAGGCCAACAACGATACTACCTATTGACCACTGCTTGTAAGTTCCTTTCATCGTCAGCGCTCTCCTGCCTCTTGGTGCGTGATGGTTTCCACACTGAAAAAGAATAGCACCAAATAAATACCGTGAAAGTTTTTGTCACTTATGATTAGGAGTATATTTATCAAATAGCTATAAGATCTATTAATGGATCACATTGGCAGTGAGCTGTTGTGTGGATAACGATAACTCGGTAGCAAAGGAATATTACGGTGACTGACCAGACTCAATATCGGCAAGGTGATCGTCGTATTCAGGCGGCGCTGGGGCTGTTGGTGCTGGTGGCCGTTTTATTGGTGTTCTATCTACAGGGGATCGTCAGTCAGGTGTTGCTCGATGTTCAGTTATTACTGGATTCGGATCCGGTTCAGGCCCTAAAAATGGTCAGCCGGTTGTTGCTGTGGTTGGTCGTTTCCAGCGCGTTGATTTCGATTGTTGTTGGTTCTTATTTGTGTCTGATGGCGGTTAGGATTGCGCGCTGTGGTGAATATCCACCATCGGCGATGCCGGTCGCATTCAGAACGCGGATTCGTACCGGTATCCAGGCGCGCAAGATGCGTTGGCTATGTTTGCTGCTTGGAGGTTTATTGTTTCTACAACCGTTGCTGGGGCTGGCGCTCTGGTATGGGCTGACCGGTGGGGTGCTTTGATCAAGGGTTCGTCATTGATGCTGACACAAAAAAGGCGATTCTGTGAATCGCCTTTTTGATCGATATCTTAACGCGGGTTAACAAACACGCATACCGGGTTGAGCACCCTGATGTGGCTCTAGAATCCACAGCTCTTCACCGCCGGGGCCCGCTGCCAACACCATGCCCTCGGACAGACCGAACTTCATCTTGCGCGGTGCCAGGTTGGCAACCATTACCGTCAGTTTACCTACGAGCTGTTCGGGAGTATAAGCCGACTTGATACCGGCAAATACATTGCGGCTTTCACCACCTAAATCTAATGTCAGTCGCAGTAGTTTATCGGCGCCCTCGACATGTTCGGCTTTGGCTATCCGGACGATGCGTAGATCCAGTTTGGCAAAATCTGGATATTCAATCTGTTCGGCGATCGGCTCTTGAGCCAGCGGACTGGTTGGTGTCTGCGAAGCCGCGCTCTGGCTCTCCTGTGTGATCGCTTGCTTGGATGCATCAATCATAGCGTCGAGCTGGCTCTGTTCGACCCGAGTCATCAGTGGCTTAAACTTGTTGATCTGATGGTCTTTAAGTACCCGCTCAAGCGCATTCCAATTTAATTGGTCGTTGAGGAAATGCTCAGCTTCGGCGCACATTTTCGGTAGCACTGGCTTTAAATAGATCATCAGGATTCGGAACAGGTTAATACCGACCGAACAGACCTGCTGGACCTCTGACTCTTTACCCTCTTGCTTAGCTAGTACCCAGGGCTCTTTGTGATGGATGTATTCGTTGGCCTGATCGGCTAGGGTCATGATGGTTTTGATCGCTTTGCTGAATTCGCGATTCTCGTACAGCGTGGCGATATCGGCGCCCGCGTCGATGAAGCGGTTGACCAGCGCGGGTTCGGCACAATCGGGCGACAGGTAGCCGTCGAATTTCTTGGTGATAAACCCAGCGCTACGGCTGGCGATATTGACCACCTTACCAATCAGGTCCGAGTTCACTCGCAATAGGAAATCGTCCAGATTCAAATCGAGATCTTCGACCCTGTTGTTGAGCTTAGCGGCGAAGTAGTAACGCAGGTATTCCGGATTGAGATGATCCAGATAGGTACGCGCCTTGATAAAGGTGCCACGCGACTTGGACATCTTCTTACCGTTAACGGTCAGAAAACCGTGAGCATAGACCGCTGAGGGGGTGCGGAAACCCGAGCAGCTCAGCATCGCCGGCCAGAATAGCGCGTGGAAGTTGATGATGTCTTTGCCGATGAAATGATACAGCTCGGCGCGCGAATCGGTGTTCCAGTAGTCATCAAACTCCAACCCGGGTGTCTTGTCGCACAGGTTCTTGAAGCTGGCCATGTAGCCGATCGGTGCGTCTAGCCAAACGTAAAAATACTTGTTGGGTTGGCCTGGGATTTCGAACCCGAAATAGGGTGCGTCGCGGCTGATATCCCACTGTTGCAGACCACCTTCGAGCCATTCTGACAGCTTGTTGGCGACCTCGTCTTGGAGGGTGCCGCTGCGAGTCCACTGCTTGAGCATCTCGGTGAAATCGGGAAGTTTGAAGAAGAAGTGTTCGGAGTCTTTGTCGATCGGGGTGGCACCGGAGATCGCCGAGCGGGGGTTGATCAGCTCTGCTGGGCTATAGGTAGCGCCGCAAGCTTCGCAGTTG
>JBFFKD010000258.1:0-4435 GCA_041555595.1 Motiliproteus sp. | reverse complement strand
CCTGCAGGTCATGTGCCGTGAGCGCATGGATACGCTGGAGCGGCGATCTAGGTGTGAATACTCCGACAGCTGGGCTCTATCGATGCGCCAGTGCCGTATTCATGATCGCTCGCAATGCCGCCGGTTTCATCGGTTTGTGCAGCAGCTGCGATCCATGCTCGGCGACATCCTGTTTGACCTCGTCGGTGCGGTCGGCGGTGATGACGATCGCGGGTATCGGTTTGGACCAATGCGGTGCCAGTCGCTGCAGGGCGATCACGCCGGTGTGGGTTTCGCCCAGATGGTAGTCGGCCAGGATGATATCGGGCTCGAAACCCTGGTGCTTCAGCAGTTCATCGATCACCCGGTCCTCGTGATCGGCCGTCCATACTTCACAGTCCCAGCCCTTGAGCAGTGCTGCCATCCCTCGCAGGATGTTGGGTTCGTTATCGATGCATAAGACCTTCACGCCAGCTAGGTTGCTGGCGCGTTTGCCTATGCCTCCGGTGGTTACGGTCTTTTGTACCTGTGTCGGATCGCCGAGCGCTACATCGATGCTGAATACCGTGCCTTGGCCCGGCCATGAGCGAACTTGTATCTTATGGTTGAGAATGCGGGCGATTCGTTCGGTAATCGCCAGCCCCAGTCCCAGTCCTTTGACCTGTGAATGCTTGGGGTTATCGATGCGGCGGAACTCCTCGAACACCTCGCCAATCTTGCTCTGCGGGATGCCGACGCCGGTATCCCAGACTTCGATTCGCAGGTGGTGGTTGAGCCGTCGGCAGCCGAGCAAGATTTTGCCTGTTTGGGTATAGCGGATGGCGTTGGAAAGGAAGTTTTGCAGCACCCGGCGCAGTAGTTGCTGGTCGCTGTGTATCACCTTGTTGCAGCAGACGTTGCGGAATTCGAGTCCCTTTTCGTTAGCCAGTACCGTGAACTCTGCTGCCAGCGTTCCAAACAGTTTGTCGAGGCTGAAGTGGCTGGGTTTGGGTTCCAGCGCGCCGGCGTCGATCTTGGAGATATCCAGCAGCGTCACCAGCAGCTCTTCGGCTGCCTTGAGTGAGCCGTCGAGGTTGTGCACCAGTTCGCCGGTGGTATCGTCATGGCTTTGTTGTGCCAGTGCTGAGGCAAACAGTCGGGCGGCATTGAGCGGTTGTAGCAGGTCGTGGCTGGCGGCGGCCAGGAAGCGGGTTTTGCCGACGTTGGCATCCTCGGCATCAGACTTGGCTTGACGTAGCTCATCCTCGATCAGCGACCGGATGGTGTTCTCTTTACGTAGCTCGCGGTTGATCGCGGTGATCGCCTGGGTGCGTTCGTGTACCCGTAGCTCCAGGTTTTCATTGGTCTCCTGGAGGGCGATTTCGGCGGTGCGACGTTCGGTGATGTCCTGATACAGGGTAAAGTAACCGAGGATATCACCATGCTCACCGGCATCCGGGATGTAGGTCACATCAGCGTAACGGATCAGGCCATCCGGGCGCGGCGGTAGTTTGATCTCAAAGTTTTGCCGTTCACCCTGCAGTACTTTGTTAATAAAGGGGGTACGGCTGTCGTACTGCATCGGTGGCAGGACTTTGTAACAGGGGGTGCCGGAGATGTGGTGACGATCGTCGATGCCGAAGGTGTCGGCGTAGGCTTTGTTGACGAACAGGTAGCGCCGCTCCTTGTCGAGGTAGGCGATCAGCACCGGCACGTTATCGGTGTAGAAGCGGATGCTCTGTTCGCTCTCGCGTAGCGCCTCTTCGGTGCGTTTGTGTTCGGTCACATCGCGGTAAGTATTGACGTAGCCGTCACCGGGCATGGGATTGCCCTGGATCTCCAGTACGGTGCCGTCTTGGCGATAGCGGATGTAGGAGTGGCTCTTACCCGAGGTCAGGATCGCCATCCGTTTGGCGACGTGGCTAGCGGGATCTCCGGGGCCGTACTCACCCATGGTGGCATTGTATTGAAACACTTCGGCTGCGGGGCGGCCGATACAGATCAGTCCATCGGGGTAGTTGAACATCTCCAGATAGCGCTGGTTCCAGGCCACCAATCGCATCTGTTGGTCGACCACGCTGATCCCCTGGTTGATGTTCTCGATGGTCGATTGCAGCAGCGAACGGTTGAATTTGAGTACCTTGCTGGCTTCGTCGACGATGGTGACGACGTCACCCAGTTGCATATCGCGGCCCTGCAGTGTTGATGCCACCAATATTCGGGCAGAGGAGGCACCGATCACGCCGGCCAGTAGGCGCTCAATGTAGTCGATCAATTCGTTAGAGGCTTTATCACCACTGATGGGCTGCTGTTGGCCGTTTTGGTGGGCGAATGACAGCAGCGCGCTGTGGGCCCGGTCAACCCCCAGAAAGCGTTCGGTCAATAGCTGTAAATCACCGACGGTGGTGGTTCCGCTGAGTTCGTGAGCCGGTTGCTCGCTGCTGATTTTTTGCGAGTCGACGTAGGTGCTGGCTTGGATCCGATCGATCAGTCGCAGGTTGGAGTAGTGTGACACGCCAAAGAACAGACCGATGTTAAATACCAGGCTCCAAAAGGTGCCGTGGGTCAGATGGTTGGAGAATTCGAATCCGAACAGGGCGTGTGGGTGGAACCACTGGCTTTGCCAAACGATGGCGTTGATGTGCTCGGGCACCAGTCCCGCGTCGGACATGATCGGAAATACCAGCGTGTAGAGCCAGATTGCAAAGCCGGCACTGATTCCGGCCAGCGCACCCTGGCGACTGCCCTTGGTCCATAGTACGGCACCGACCAGTGCCGGGGCGAACTGGGCCACGGCGACAAAGGCGAGCAGGCCAAACGAGGCCAGTGAACCGGTATCGCCGAAGATGCGATAGTAAAAGTACGCCAGCAGCATCAGATTAAAGATGGTCAGCCGTCGTACTCGTAGCAGGAGTGCGCCTAGGTCTTTGTTTTGCGACAGCTTAAGCCAGGGTAACCGAAGCAGCATCGGCATCACGATATCGTTACAAACCATGGTGCTGAGGGTGATGGTGGCAACGATGACCATTGAGGTCGCTGCTGACAGGCCGCCGAGAAAAGCGAACATCGCCAGTTCGTTCTGGTGCGCAGCCAGTGGCAGGGTTAGGACGAAGGTGTCGGCATCGACGCTACCGTCGGGAAAGGTCAGCATGCCGGCGGTGGCGATCGGCAGAACGAACAGGCTGGCCAGAATCAGATAGCCGGGAAAGATCCAGCGTGCCACTCGAAGATCTTTGGGGTCGGCGTTTTCGACCACGGCGACATGAAACTGGCGCGGCAGGCAGATGATCGCTGCAGCGGCCAGCAGCGTTTCGGTAATAAAGCTGCCTTCGATAAAGTCGGTTCTAAAATTTTCGTTTTGTGCCAGCTCGGCGGCGGCTTGGCTGAACAGGTTGTTGAAGCCGTCGAAGATGCCAAAGGTGACGTACAGGCCGACGGCGATAAAAGCCGACAGCTTGATGATCGATTCGAATGCGATCGCCAGTACGATCCCTTCATGGTGTTCGGTCGCATCGATATGGCGGGTGCCGAACAGGATTGAAAACAACGCCATCAACAGGGCCACAAACAGGGCGGTGTCACTCCCGCTCGAGGCTTCGCCTGCGGCGGCGGTGAGTGCATCGTAACTGATTGCGACCGCTTTAAGCTGGAGTGCGATGTAGGGCACGATGCCCAGTACCGCAATGCAGGTCACCAGAATCGCCAGGCTCTGACTCTTGCCGTAACGCGAGGCGATAAAGTCCGAGATGGTGGTGATATTTTGCTGCTTGCTGACCAGTACGATCTTGGTAAAGACCTGCCATAAGAAAATAAATACCAGTATCGGTCCGAGATAGGTGGCTAGGAATTCCCAGCCACTGGTACTGGCGCGGCCAACGGCACCGTAAAACGTCCAGGAGGTGGCGTACACGGCAAGTGACAGGCTGTAGATGATCGGCCGGGTGCGGGAGTTGAATATCTGCTTGGCGTGGCGTTCGCCAAACGAGGCGATGGCGAATAGCGCGCCGACGTAGGTTAGCGAAACCAGGATGATGAACCAGCCGTCGAGTAGCGAATCTTCCATAGGGCGGCCTGCTGTTAATGATGCGGTGGATTGCGAAAAATGACTATACCAAAGTCGGAATTCAGGGCGTTTAAGACCATCGTCTAGCGGTGTGTTGTTGCTGCTATGTTAATCTTCTATCGCCTTGAATATAAGGGGTTTTATATGTTTTTGTTGGGAGGGTGTGGCGGTTGAGAAGTCTGTTCAGACTAAAGTCGGGGTTGGTTTGCAAACCCGGTTTGTTAAGTTGCTCACTGTATTTCCTCCACTCGACCCTAATAACAATAACTAGAAAACAACAATTTAATAACAACAACTAAAGAAGGAAAGTGCCATGAGCATTAGCAAAGAAGATGCCCAGGCTTATTGGAAAGAGAATATTAAGATCATTTTCTCTTACCTTGCGGTCTGGTTCGTAGTCTCCTACGGCTGCGG
>JBFFKD010000257.1:0-4439 GCA_041555595.1 Motiliproteus sp. | reverse complement strand
CGGTGCTGCCTGGCCCAGTATCGCGTTGAATGCATCGATTGGATTCAACCATTGCATTCAACCACTGCATTCTCCATGACTCGTCTCTTTTTGGACTTCATTTGGAACAGATCCTGATTGATCGCTGTCAGGCCCAGGATGTTGATTTTATAGAGGCCGAGCTGAGCAAAACGGTGTTTATCGACACCGTTTTGCGTAATCGCTGGCTTAATAACACCAACCTCAACGGAGCTGAATTTACCGGGGCAACCGGCTACCGGATTGATATCACCACCAACGCGATCAAGGGCGCTAGTTTTAGCCGTTTTGAGGCCGTTAGCTTGCTCGATAGGCTGGCAATTGGACGGGTAGATTGATAGACGCACGGGCTACTTGCCGTGATAAGCCCTGCGATAGGGTGTCTATACTTGCAGGCGAACAGAGTCGAGCATCTCCAAGTATGGCCCGTTGTTTGATCGAACATTATATTGGTAAGCGTTCGCAGACAGCCAAACTCGGTTAAGCTTGGCGCATGGAAGGCACCGTAGGAGAAACAGCATGGCGGAAAGTCCAGTTCGTGTCGTGAAAGTGGCACTGATCTCCAATTGCGTGGGGACGGTATTCAAGCTGATTACCGGTCTGTTGACGGGATCTGCAGCGTTGATCAGCGAAGCGATCCATAGTTTGGTGGGGGCGATCAACCAAGCGTTGGTATGCAGTTACGGCAATTCCGGTGACTTGTCGGGAGGGCATATCTACTCCTATGGCCACGGTCAGGGGCGTTACCTGGTTAATCTCTGGGCATCGGTTGGGCTGTTTTCGATAGGATCAGGCATCGGCATGGCGTGGGGCGTCTACCGTCTAACGGTAGCTGCTGAGGTTGGCTCTTCGGTGGCTGAGACTGGCGTTGCCGATTGGATGAGTTTACTGGCGGTGCTGGGTGCTGTGATGATTCAGGGCTACAGTTTCTTCTTGGCGCTACGTCTCTATCTGATTCAGATGCGACAAGACCAGGCGACTAACCCATTTCGTTACCTGCGTGATTGTAAGGATATCAGCCTTGCGGTCATCGTCACCCAAAGTGTTGCTGGAATGGGCGGGTTGTTGCTGGCAGCGATCGGGGTGTCGGCAACCCTGGTCACACAAAACCCATTGTGGGATGCGCTGGCAGCATTCTTGATCGCTATCTTGATGGGTTGGACCGCCTTCTCTCAGGGTACGCTCTATATGCGCCACCTCACCGATGTGCGGGACCTAGGTGCGGAGCAGGCGCTGCAACAGTTGCTGACCCATAGGCGTAGCGTTCATCGCTGTATTCAGATTCACTCGGTGATCACGGAGGACCATAGCACGCTGCTGTTTGCCGAAATTGAACTCACTCAAGAGGCGATGGTAGCGGGGATGTTGAAAAGCGTCTCGATGCAAAAGCAGACTTTATTGCGCAAGCTTCCTGAAGATAAACACAACGACGTTAAGGCGATGGCCTTCGTGACGGCACGCTCTATGGTCGAGGCGCCACTCAAACGGGCAGGCAAGATTGTCGCTGATTTGGAGCAAAGTCTGCGAGAGCAGTTGCCTCAGGTGGCAGCCGTTTCGATCAGAATTCGAGGGATCAGTCCGTTTCAGCTGCCGACCCCCGGCGAGTACAAATCACCCCCCAGCCGGGAAGCCGAGTATATTGGTGCCGATAGTACCGACCCCCATTGAATGTGGCATCAGTGGCTTTGCTGTCTTAGCACTAAAGGCGGAGTGTTTTGGTGCTGGGATCGATACTTAGCTACTGTGCGGTCATACCCGCCATTAGCGGGGCCGGCTAGAAACCGGCTAGAGCAACCAGGCGGTGAGAAGGCCGGATACAGTGGCCAGTACCAACGGCAGCATCACCGTTCTAACCATCGGCAGCCCCCCGGCGAACACCGCTAGTGCGCTTTTGAGCAGGGTATTGGAGCCGCTCGCCAGTATGATGCCGAGTGAGGCGGTCTGCAGCATGATATCGCCATCGGTCATCCGTGCCAGGGTCAGGTTGATGGCGTCGACATCGGCGATGCCTGATGCCAGCGCCAACATCCACAGTGCCGATTCACCGACCCATTCGACGGTCGCTTTACCCAGCAGCGCCACCGCCGCCAATAGTAAGCCGAACAGCAGTGCTGGAATTAACTCCAGCGGGTTTTTTAACGGTACCTGATCGACGATTTCGTGGCCGTTAGTGTGGTGAAGCTGCAATGCGGCACAGCCAAAGATGATCAGCGTCATCACACTTAACGGCAGGAACAGCTGCGCTACCAGATCGGGCTGGATCAATCCTGCCACCAGCACCACTCGTGGGAACATCATGCCGCAGGCCAGTAGTATTCCCATCGAACAGAGCCGTTGCAGTTCATCTTGCTGTTCTATCGAGCGTTCTATTAAGTGATCTGATGAGTGCGCTGCCGCTTGCTGATCCGAGGATGCTGTACGGGTCTGGAAAGACGGCTGAATTCGGGCGATCCGTGCCAGTTGCAGTGTCAAAGCCGTCGATGACAGCAACCCACCGGCCAGTCCTGTCATCAGAATGCCGCGGCGGGTGCCGACGATCCGGATGAGGACGTAGCCGATAAAGGAGATCGAGGCGATCAGCACCACCATCCACCAGATCTCATAGGGGTTGAGAGCTTGCCAGGGGCCATAGCCTTGGTCAGGCAGTACCGGTAGCAGCACTAGTGAGATCATCAGCAGTTGTAGACCGGCGTTGAGCTCGTGCTGTGACAGTTGTAGTAGCAGTCGGTGCAGGAAGCGTTTCGAGCGAAGTAGCAGGGTGGTGACGACACCGCAGGCTGCGGCCACCACGACCTGATCGATTCCGGCCAATGCACCGAGCAGGAACGTGACCAGCATCGCCACGTGGCTGGTGGCGCTGATGTTGGCCTTGTTGCTGCGGTTGGCGAGATAGGTTGCGATCACCAGCGCCGCAATAGCTGCGAACACCACGGCTAGTATCATCGCGCCCAGATAGTTGCTAAGCAGTCCAGCAATGCCGCCCAACAGTCCGATCAAACCGTAGGTGCGCAACCCGGCAACGCGCTTGCCATCGGCCAGTTTACGATTGCTCCAACCGCGTTCAACCCCCACCAGCAAGCCGATAGCGAGTGCCGAAGCCAGTAGTAACAGTTGCGACAGACTGCTTTCCATAATGCCCTGTCTGGTTGGGTTTGGGTTGCTGGTTGTAACTGCGTTGCTAATTCTCGGTGCTATGCTGGATTATTTGACGCTGTATATCAATGGTATAGCAGATTCCCTGTGGCAGCGTAACGGCAACGGCTAGCAGCGATCACAGCTGTTGAATGTTGAGTGTCACATAGCCCCGGTTGTTGTGGTAAAAGCCCCAGGCGTCGTTAGCGAAGCAGTACAGATAGCCCGGTTTTTGGCATGAGAAGGTCAGCGCTTCACCGATCTCCAGATAGGTGGCGCGGTCGTGGGTGCCGTCGGGTTTGGGATTGCCGCCGTCGGCCACCGCGCCGATCAGCTCAAACCAGTCGGCATGCTCGATGCGTTTAGTGCCGAAGAAATTGGCCTGCTCGTTACCAAACAGACTCTTCCATCCCTTCTCGAACCAGCCGACCACGGTGCCGGTTAGGTGCGCGATCTCGCCGATATGAAACTTGTCATCGTCGGCGCCAGCAGGGCCTGTCTTTATCGAGGCATCCATCCACTGACCACTAGCGGTGAACCGGTACTTGTTACCGGCCTCAAGGTAGATGCCGGTCCAGTTCCACGGATGTTTAGCATAGATGTCGATGCTGACCGGTTCTCTGCCGAGCCGGTGGGTCGGCAGATAGCTGCCCTGGTTGATCGGAGGCTGCTCTCGCCGTGCTTTGACCGATGAGTGGAAACGCTCGGCATAGCCAACCCCGCTGGGGTTTGATAGCGACGGAATGGTGCGGGGCATCGACAGTAGGGCTTTCATCACTCCGGCGTGCGACTCGTGCTTTAGCCCCTGCGGATCAGGCTTGATCTGCTTGACCATTTTGCCGATGAAACCGAGCCCGGCATGTTGCGCTTCGTCGATCATCCATAGCAGTGCTCCATCGGCCAGTCCGCTCTCTTTGTAGCCACCCCCGACATCGCTGTGAACGCCGGGAAACCAAAGCTGTTTAACATCACCGTTGTAGTCGTTGGTGTCCCAGAGGGTCGGGGCAAAACTGCCGCGCTTTTCATCCAGCGCCACCGCATGGCGGGCGATCTTGATATGGTTGCCGAGCTTGGTATCGTGAAAACTGTACTTGTCCGGATTATCGAAGATGTTGAGCAGCACTTTATCATCCGGTATCCCTATCGCGCCGACCGTATCCCAGACGCCAACGAACTGCACTTGGTTGGAATCGGGATGAAACTCGGCCTCAAGCTGTTCGGCCGAACTGTGCTTGCGATAGCCGTCCCGATAGATCTGCTTAACCAGTTGATCCCAGTCGCCGCCGATG
>JBFFKD010000256.1:0-4456 GCA_041555595.1 Motiliproteus sp. | reverse complement strand
CGCTTGGCCTTGGCAATCACCTCTTTGATGGGGCGGTCGAAGGAACGGTTAAATCCCGGTGGCAGTTTTAGCAGGGTCTCGCGTAACGTTTTGACCTGAGCCCGTCCTACCGCACCCACAGGCTTATCACCGACGATCCACACCAACGCCTCAACCATGGCGCGCTTATCGCCTATCAGCTTCTCAGTAAAGCCCTCTAAGCGTTGCTGCTCTGCGTACTCTTCAAACACCGTACGGACGCGTGGTGAGGATACAAGGGGCTCAGGCGTCGCCTGTAGTGAGCGAAAGAATGCCGAGGCGGTATCACCCCAATCCAATGCACTCAGGTCGATTGGCGATCCCGCATGAGCCAAACTGAACACTCCCGTGACCTGCTCCAACAACCGGCCAGCACGAATTAACGCTTCGCGTCGGTCACGAGTACGCAACGAGCGACGGATTTCACGCAGACCGATGGTTGCACGCAAGGGTTCGGGAACGACGATACGGAAGTGGTAAAGCTGGTGTTGGGTACGGATAAGGTACGGCGATTGAGCACGCATTTGTGTAACCACTTTGTGTAAGTGGTGTACCGAAAACGCTTACAAGCCAGATAAAACAGGCACTTAGCCTTAAATGGAGGCAACCCCATCAGCCACACCCCGGCACACAAATCCACCACTGTGGCTGCTCCCTTCCGGGCCTGACCAGGTTCATGGCTTATTGTTGCGGGGGGACCAACAGGGTCACCATAATCGAGCGGCTGACCGGAACCGGTAGCACACTGCAACGGGGCGGGATTATCCCCGATTCAACGCGGGGGCGCAACAAGCGATTGTGCTCGTCACCTCAATCACGGCAAACACTGTTAGCTGCAAAGCAGCTTGTAGCCGGGTTAATCTGATTGATCCACAAGATGTTGCTGAATCATCCGATCTGCAGCCAGGTCATCCCACTCGGCATAGCTGCGCAGAAAGCTTAAAACACGGCCTTGCGAGTCGATCATAAAGCTGGCGGGAAAGACGTCGACCGGAAACTCCTTACCAAACGCTTCGGTCGAGCCGGTGTATATCTCCAGATTCTCAATCTTCAATTTATCGTAGTACTCCCGCGCACCGGCGTAGCCGCGTCGATCGAGCGCCACCGCGACCACTTCAAATTGGTCGCTGCCCAGCCGTTTCTGCAAACGATCCAGCGCCGGAAGCTCGCGCAGACAGGGCGGGCACCAGGTGGCCCAGAAGTTCAGCAATACCAGCTTACCGTTGAACGCCGTCAGATCGATCGCCTCGTGCTGGCCCCGCACCAACGGAACCGGCTTGATCGTTTTAGGCGGATCGATCTTGATAAAGCTGTTGACGGTACCATCACTAGGTTCGCTCTCGCCATGGTTGGCAAAGACGCCACTCGACAGAGCCATTAATAGCAGACCGAGCAACGGTAAAACTGCCATGCGGAGTGAACCCGTAACCAACAACACAGACATAAAGTTTCCTGATGGATAAGATAACAACCCAGACCGATGACCATACCGGCGCGATATCAGCAGCCTATTGTAAGCCGCAAGCGGCGGTGAGAAAACACCCGGTCGCATGTCAAAATTTGACCAGATGATCCAGATCATCTCACTGCCACCTCTTTTCAATTAGAATGCGCCACCAATCGCGTATTTGTCGATAGCGGTAGTATCAATCGACGATGCCGTGCCGCAATCAACCCCTTCTCGCTAATAGACTCAACTGTATGCAACTGCACGACCATATTAACAGCCTAGGCCGGGACCTGAAGCAACGCTTCGGCGAGAAGGTACACAAGCTCAGCATCAACGCTCAGTTCACCTGTCCTAATCGCGATGGCACACTGGGGCGCGGCGGCTGCACCTTTTGCAACAACGCCTCCTTTAATGCCCGCACCCAAACCCAGGAAAGCATCAGCCAACAACTGGAGAACTCCAAACCGGGGATGCGGGCCAAGCGCTATCTGGCTTATTTTCAGGCGTACACCAACACCTATGCCGAGGTCGAGACACTGCGGCAGATGTATCAGGAGGCGTTGGAGGTGGCCGATATCGCAGGCCTATGCGTCGGTACCCGCCCCGACTGCGTCCCCGATGCGACACTGGATCTGCTGGCCGGATATCAGGACCAGGGCGCAGAGGTCTGGTTGGAACTGGGACTGCAGTCAGCCTTCGACAGCACACTGGAGCGGATCAATCGCGGTCACAATTTTGCAGCCTACGTCGACGCCGTCCATCGCGCCCGGGCGCGCAACCTGAAAGTCTGCACCCATCTGATCATCGGTTTGCCCGGCGAAGTGCCCAGCGATAGCCTGATCACGCTGGAGCGGGTATTGGAGCAAGGTTGTCAGGGGTTAAAACTGCATCCGCTGCATATCGTCAAAGGCAGCCAGATGGCGCGCCAGTGGAAGAAAGGGGAGATTGAAGCGATCGGCTTTGACGATTATGTCCAAACTGCGGCCGAGATGATCCGTCACACGCCCTGGGAGGTGGTCTACCACCGCGTCACCGCCACCGCCCGCCGCCCGACTCTGCTGGCGCCAGAGTGGTGCGATAACCGCTGGCCGACCTTCAATGGCATTGCAGAGTACCTGCACCGGCATGGCGGCCAGGGCAGCGCGCTGGCCTGCGGACAACCTACTCAGATTTTAAAATGAGACACCAGCTCTTGCAGGCTACCGGCCTGCTTAGCCAGCTCCTTACTAGACTCTGAGGTTTGATTAACCGCATGCACCGCCTGATCCGCCTGGTGCTCAATTTCGACCACGCTTGAGTTGATCTCTTCGGTCGCCGCCTCCTGCTGAGACATCGCGGCGGCGATCTGAGTATTCTGCTCAGCGATCTCGCCCACCTTCTGCGCAATATCCTGGAGCGCAACCCCCGCCCGACCGGCTTGCTCGGTACTGGACTCAACCTGGCTCTGACTACTGCTCATCGAGCTGTGCGCCTGATGTGTTCGCAGTTGCAACCCTTCGATGACAACCTGAATCTCCTGAGTCGACTCCTGCGTCCGCTGTGCCAGTGTTCGAACTTCGTCCGCGACCACCGCAAAGCCACGTCCCTGCTCTCCGGCCCGGGCCGCTTCAATAGCCGCATTGAGTGCCAACAGGTTAGTCTGCTCTGCAATGCCGCGGATAACCGCTAACACGTTGCCGATCTTTTCACTGTCTTCGGTTAACTGACTGATCACATCAGCCGTCAGATCAACCTCTTTGGATAATAATCGAATCGCCTCAACGGTTTGCTCAACGGTCTGGCGACCGTCACTAGAGAGCTGCTCTGCCTGCGAGGCGGAATCCCGGGCCGATTCAGTATTATCAGCAACCTCTCGACTCGATGCAGTCATCTGGGTTACCGCCGATGCGACCGAGGAGGTCCGCTTTTGTTGTTCAAGTACATTCTCACGAGTTTCGTTAGCCACCAACGATAACTCTTCAGCCTGGGATGCCAGCATGCTCGAGGTGGAGGCCACTTCACTGATCGTATCGCGCAGCCCCTGCGCCATCCGCCCCATGTTGATATTCAATCGGGACAGTTCATCGTTACTGGCTTTGCCTCCCACCGCACACATCCGAATCGTCAGATCGCCATCGGCAATTTTTTCGCTGGCATACGACATCCCTTCGATCGCATGAATAATTTCGCGCACCACAAAATACATCACCGCCAATGCGGTCGACACACCAACCACCAACGCGATCAACATCAGCGTGTAGGAGGTCATTTCGGTCGATTCGATGACCGAGAGCTGCCCCTCAACTTTGCTATCAGCCGACTCTTCGATCGCTTCGACCGTGCCAAGAAGGTCGGTGGCAGCCTGCTGATAAACCACATTGGCCTGACGGAACCGATCAAAACGCTCGATCGCCGCTGCCGAGTCACTCTGATGCTGTTCAAAAGCCTGGCTCATCGCGTTAGCAAAAGCCTGCCCTGCGTATTGCCCCTGGGCTACTTTCTCACGCAGGAACAGGGGATGGATCGACACCTCGCCGATCTTGGTCTGCAAAGCCTCTAACGAGTCTCGCAACCCCAGCCGAACCTGCTGCTCAATCGCACTTTGATTCGGGTCTAACAGCTCAACCAGGTTCTGGTAATAGTAAAACCGCGACAGCATTTCAATCTGTGTTTCCATCCCGCCATCGGCAGCAGACCAGCTTTCGCTGAGCCCGGTATTCCAGCTGATCAGTTGATCCGGCTGGCTCTCAAGAGCTTCCACCGCCGAGTCACCCAACTCCTCAGCCTGCCCCATCAACGCCTGAAAAGCCTGAAAACCTTGTCGTAACTGCTGATCGGCACCATCAAAGGCGTTGTAGGCTGAGAGCAGTTCGGTCTGCGCCGAACCGAAGCGTTGCTTCTGATCCTCCAACTGGGTGACTTCGCCATCACTGAGCAAACCGGCAGCCACCATGCGACCCAACGCCTCGTCAGTCATCTCCTGGCCGCTTTCAAGCAGCGCTAGGGCGG
>JBFFKD010000255.1:0-4469 GCA_041555595.1 Motiliproteus sp. | reverse complement strand
CCCAGCAAAAAAAATGGGTGGAGTATGCCGCTTTGACAAAGTGTTCCGGGGAAAGTCCAAAGTGATAAGTGAGATAGAGTTCTAAGCTGTCATGAGTGACTACCTTTCTTTTTTCCAACTGTCTCGGTGAATTAAGCTCTTTAGATCCATGCGAGGTAACCAGCCGGCCTGTTCCAATTCTGGTTTTTGATGAAAGTGGCTGACATAGCCGACACACAGATAGGCGACCGGAACGATATTATCCGGAATATCCAGCGCCCTGCGCACCACGTCATGCTCGACGATGCTGACCCAGCCTACCCCAAGATTCTCAGCTCTAGCTGCCAACCATAGGTTCTGTACCGCACAAACCGAGCTGTACAGGTCCATCTCCGGATTGGCGGTACGACCGATCACCACCGGTCCGGTTCGGTCACGATCGCAGGTGATGCAGATCCCTAGTGGCGCCTCCATGATCCCCTCCAGCTTCAGGCCTCGATAAATCTGCTGCCGCTTACCGTCAAACATCTCGGTGGCTTCGGCATGAGCCGCCTCAAAGCCCGTTTTGATCTGCTGACGGCGTGCTTTATCGTGCACCACAATAAAGTCCCACGGCTGCATAAAGCCGACACTCGGAGCATGGTGGGCGGCATCGAGCAGCCGCATCAACACCTCTTCTGGTACCGGATCGGGCTTGAATTCGGTTCGGGTGTCACGGCGGTTGTAGATCACCTTATAGAGCGCATCGCGCTCGGCTTGGTTGATACTGATGTTTGGCATGGCTTTGTTCTCTAGGTTCGAGTGGCTGATAGGTTCGGCGCTATTGGTATGATATTGGGGGTTATAGAATCCACAGCCCGGCTTAAGCGCTGCCATTGCTGCTCACTGCCGGGCAAGCCTAGCCGCAGCAGTTGTTCAGACTCAAACAGGCGCAGCAATACGCCCTGCTCGGCAAAGCGGCGATGCAATTCCACTGCATCCGGGCGTTGCAGGGTTTGGAACAGCTCGCAGCCGTGAATTGATTGCACGGAGGTACCATTAATATGCTTTTTGAGCAGTGCCTTTAGTCGTTGTTGATCGGCGGCCAATCGAATCCGTGTCTGTTGCTGCCAAGCCGAATCCAGCAGTGCTAACTGACAGATCTGGCGGGTCGGGCCGGTCAGCGCCCAGGGGCCAAGCCAACTTTCGAGTCGCTGTAACAGATCACTATCGGCAGCAACAAAGCCCGCTCTGATCCCGGCCAGACCAAAGAATTTACCAACCGATCGCAGCACGATCAGTCCTTTTCGAGGGCAGTGTTGAATTAGGCTCTGTTCTGGCCGGGCATCGATAAAGGCTTCATCGACGATCAACCAGCCACCGCGTCTGGCTAGCCGCTGTTGCCAGCCCAGTAGTTGATCAATCGAATAACGCTCGCCGGTGGGGTTGTTAGGGTTGATCAGCACCAGTACATCGAGCCGATCCAGGGTCGCGTCGATCTGATCCCGATCCAGCAGATTCAGCTGATGACCCGCCTGCTGCCAGTGATAGCGATGCTCGGCGTAACCGATAGTTGGTAGCCCGACCTGCGACTTGGCGCGCAGTCGAGGCAAGGCCTGGATCGCCGCCTGAGAACCGGCTGTCGCCAGTAGTTCCGGGGTTTGATAATAGTGCTGTGCGGCTGCCAGCAAACCATCATCCGGATCCGGCAGGCGTTGCCAACTGGCGGCATCGATGTGGGGTACCGGCCAGCCGTGCGGATTGATACCGGTCGACAGATCCAGCCACTTAGAAGGTGCGCGTCGATACTGCTGCGAGGCCTGCAGCAGTCGGCCACCATGCTGAGGTGTCAGTGACATTCCGGCCGCTCAGTCAGAGATCGCAGCCAGGGCCTGCATGAGAGGTGTAACGACAGTAATTGACGAACCATAAAGCTTCTCGCTTATGGTCATCCGGGCAGGCTGAACCGCAACAGATTCAGCAATACAGATTTGAAAGATCCATGCCATCTCCACCCGAGATGAACCAAACAGTGTGGACGAACGCTCAGGCCGGTCTCCGGACTCATGATCAAGCAGCAGCGCTGCAGATGTTGGCACCTTCCCGCGAATCGCTTCGCCGTGGTGTCTTGCCAACACTTATGATCATTTACCGTTGCGGGGGCAGTGTAGGGATAGCCAGATAGGCGTACCTACTTATCGTTTCAGCCGACGAATCGGCCACCTGAGGCAGATAAATAGAGCGGCGAAGATAATCGCTAAGCAGATCCTTAGCAAGAGGATTCTGTAAGGCGTCGCTTGCTTTATATTCATCAGTTCCATAAATTGACCGCCTTTTGGCACCCGTCTAGCCTGGTTGGTTCAGGTTACTGGCGCAGGGAGCGAACGCTCAATAATGAAGAGATCAGGGTGCAGATGCTGAGCGAATCACTAACAATAATATGGCCGACTTTCGCTATCGCTATCGCCGCACTGCTACTTGATCGGCTGATCGGCGAAGCCAAAAGCTATCATCCGCTGGTCGGTTTTGGTTGTCTCAGCGACGCATTGCAACGGACACTGAACAGGCCGGGGCGCTTGTCACGGGTGCAGCTTAAAATTGCTGGTGTAGTGGCGATGATATTGCTGTTCGCACTACCGCTTGCTGCGGTGATAATTGCCCTGCAGTTGCCGGTCTATGGATACCTGCTGGAGCTGATCGGACTCTATTTTTGTCTCGGCAGGCAGAGCCTGGTCGAGCATGCCCGTGCGGTTGCGGCACCACTGCTGCAGGGGGATCTGCCTCGGGCACGCCATCAAACAGCGATGATCGTCAGCCGTCAGACCGCCGAGTTGAATGAAACTCAGATCAGCCAGACGACGATAGAGTCGGTGCTCGAAAACGGTAACGATGCCTGCTTCGCCACGCTGTTCTGGTTTATCGTTGCCGGGCTACCCGGTGCATTGCTGCACCGGCTGGTTAATACGCTCGATGCGATGTGGGGCTATCGAACACCCGAGTACCGTGACTTTGGCTGGGGTGCTGCCCGATTCGATGACCTGCTAGGCTGGCTACCGGCACGGTTGTGCGCCCTGAGTTACGCCTTGGCAGGGAAGACCTGCGCCGCGTTGCTCTGCTGGAAAACCCAGGCCGCCGCCTATGACAGCCCTAACGGCGGGCCAACGATGGCGGCCGGAGCGGGTGCGTTGCAGCTGATGCTGGGGGGCGATGCCATCTATAACGACAAGGTTAAGTCTCGGCCAATATTAGGCTGCGGCGCTCAGGCGACCGCTACCGATATCGAACGATCACTCGGGCTGCTGAACTGGGCCTTGGCGATCGGCCTGCTGTTGGCTCTACTACTGGCGCTGACGCTGACTCCATTGCGGGCATTCACTTAAGGTAACAACGATGCGCCACTCCAGAGCAGGGTCCTTGGATTACCAGCAGTTGCGCGAGCCTGAACGGCTGGCCGATTCACTGAAACAGCATCAGGATCTTAGCCCGCTGTTCGATTCAAACGGCGCTGACCAGGCGCTAGCCACCCGCCAAAGCGAGTCATGACAATGCCTGAACTACCCCCTTCACCCCCAGTTTGCCGCCGATTATCACTGCGATCTGCCCTGGTCGGGATGCTGCTGAGCTTGACGGTGGTTATGCCGACGCTGGCTCGCAGCGAGATCAGGGTGGTCGATGATAGCGGCCGTGAGGTGAGATTAACCGAGCCGGCGCAGCGAATTGTCAGCCTGGCGCCGCACGTCACCGAGATGCTGTTTGCAGCCGGCGCCGGAGAGCGGATTGTCGGGGTGGTCAGCTACAGCGACTTCCCGCCTGAGGCCAAGCAGCTGCCGCTGGTCGGTAGTTACGATCGGCTCGATCTGGAGCAAATTCTGGCGCTCAAACCGGATCTGATTATCGGTTGGCAGTCCGGCAATCCGCAGGCCGCGTTGCAGCAACTGCAGCAGTTTGCCACTCCGCTGTATTTAAGCGAGCCGCACCAGTTCGACGATATCTCATCCAATCTACAGCGCTTCGGGCGCCTGGCTGGCACCGAAGCCTTCGCTCAACAGGTCGCCGTGCGCTTCGACACCCGGCTTAAACAACTGCAGCAGCGCTATCAGGGATCTGCATCGGTGTCGGTGTTTTATCAGGTCTGGAAAGAGCCGTTGATGACCTTCAATGGCGAACACCTGTTCAATGATCTGATGGCGATCTGTGGCGGTCGAAACCTGTTTGATCAGCTACCCAGACTGGCCTCGTCGATCGAGTTGGAAGCGGTACTCAAGGCCGACCCACAGGTGATCATCGTCGGTCAGAGTAACCGTGGCTGGCTCGATGACTGGCGTCAATGGGAGCAGCTGACAGCGGTTAAAACTCAGCGCCTCTATGCGCTTAATCAAGATCTGCTGGTGCGCCCCACCACCCGGGTCATCGAAGGGATAGAGCAGCTTTGCGGTCAGCTCCAGCCGGAGCGTTAGAAGAGCCCACCAGCTTAGCCCACGGGTGTTCCCGAATTGACAGAAACCTTTTTG
>JBFFKD010000254.1:0-4498 GCA_041555595.1 Motiliproteus sp. | reverse complement strand
GACGCCATAACGGTAGAAACCGCGGCCGTTTTTCTGTCCTAGCCGGCCGTCGCGAACCATCGCCTCAGCAATAGTTTCGCCATCATGACTCATGCGCTCAGGGAACCCTTCAACCATCACCGCGTCAGCATGAATCAGGGTATCTAGCCCCACCACATCCGCTAAAAACGCAGGTCCCATCGGCCAACCAAAGCTTCCCATCACCCGATCGATACGCTGATAATCCACACCGTCCTTGAGCAACCGATTGAATGCATTAAAGTAAGGAAACAGGATCCGGTTCACCAGGAACCCTGGACAGTCGTTAACAACAATCGGAGTTTTACCCATGGATGCTGCATAAGCGACTGTCGTGGCGATCGCTTCTTCGGAGGTTTGCTTGCCGCGGATAACCTCCACCAACGGCATGGCATGCACCGGGTTGAAGAAATGCATACCGCAGAAGTTTTCCGGATATTTGAGCGATTCGGCCAGGCGGTTGATGGATATCGATGAAGTGTTGGACGCAATCACCGCGTTCGGCGCCTGACGTTCTACCTCGGCCAGCACGCTGGCTTTAATCTTGGGATTTTCGATCACCGCTTCAATCACCAAGTCGACACTGTCAAAGCCATCGTACTCCAGGGTTGGCTGAATCGTTTCCAGCACAGCATGGCGCTTGGCATCGGACAGGCGGCCACGCTCCACCTGTTTGGTGAGCAGTTTATCAGCCTCTCGGATACCTAACTCCAAAGCATCGCCATTGATATCCTTCATCCGGATAGGCGTGCCGGTGCTGGCGGATTGATAGGCGATGCCGCCACCCATGATACCAGCACCCAATACCGCTGCCTGGCTGACACCACGAGCCTTGGCGGTTGCAGCCTTCGCCTTGCGCTTGATCAGCTGGTCATTGAGAAACAGGCCGATAAGGCTCTTGGCAACCGCACCCTTGGCTACCGCAGGAAATGCGGCCACCTCGGCTTCGATCGCATCGGCAAAGGGCAAGGAGGCATGCTCACGCAGCAAGTTGAGGATGGTTCGCGGTGCTGGGTAGTCATTACCGTACTGACGGTCGATCTGCTTACCGGCGCTGAGCAGCTGTTGCTCAGCAGCAGCATCCAGCGTCAACGACTGCCATTTACGCTGGCGCTCGGCCTGATACTCATCGCCTCCAACAGCTAACTGATGGATCAGTTTCTGCGCCGCACTAGAAAGCTCTGCGGCCGCCACCACCTGTTGAGCCACTCCCGCCTCCAGCGCTACCCCAGCGCGTTGAGGCCGGCCGGTCAACAGCCAGTCCAGCGACGTCCCCAGACCCGCCAAGCGGGACAGCCTGACCGTACCTCCCCAGCCGGGGAAGATACCCAGATTGACTTCGGGCAGACCGACACGGGCATTGTCGCTGAGCAAGCGGTAATCGCAAGCCAGGGTCAGTTCCATGCCACCGCCTAGGGCCATGCCGTCAACAACAGCGACCGTTGGAAACGGCAGATTTTCGAGCTGCCCAAACAGTTCATGGGTCTGACGTAAGCTGGCTTTAAGGGCCGACGGATCCATCCCGAACAGCTTTGTAAACTCGGTAATATCGGCACCGACGATAAAATCGCGCTTGCCACTGGTGAGCAGCAAACCGCGTATATCAAGCTCCTGCTGCAACAGTGCCAACGCTTTTCGCATCTCGGACAGGGTGATGTTATCCAATATATTGACCGGCGCATCGCGGCGATCGAAGCGCAGCTCGGCAATCCCCTCCGAGACCATCACCTGTAAACTGGTTCCATTAAAAAGCATCTTAAACTCCCGATAATCGGACATAGCCATTAAAGCCCTTCACTGACCCCAAAATTGCCGTCCCTGGCTGATCCCTGAAGGGGCTTGGAGGAAAAAATAAATCAGAGGCGTTCGAACAAAGCAGCAATACCCTGACCACCACCGATGCAGAGGCTGACCACTGCGTACCGCCCTTGAATACGATTGAGCTCATGCAACGCCTTTACGGTGATGACGGCGCCGGTCGCACCAACCGGGTGACCCAGCGAAATACCGCTACCGTTGGGGTTGAGCTTGTCAGCAGGCAGGTCAAGATCACGAGCGACAGCCAAAGCTTGGGCAGCAAAGGCTTCGTTGACCTCCCACAGGTCGATATCGCCCACTTCCAGGTTGGCTTGTTCCAGCAACTGGCGTATAGCAGGCACCGGGCCAATGCCCATATATTTTGGATCGACACCGGCAAAGGTGTAACCCACCAACCGCGCCATCGGTTTCAAGCCCTGCGCCTCAGCGGCACCACGCTCCATCAGCATCACCGCGGCCGCAGCATCATTGAGTCCCGAGGCGTTACCGGCGGTGACACTACCGTCACGCTTGAACGCTGGTTTCAGGGCGGCCATGTCGTCAACAGTGCAGTTATGACGCACATGCTCATCGGTGACGAACTCGGTCACACCCTTACGCGATTTCAGTTCGACCGGCACGATCTGCTCGTTGAAATAGCCCTGCTCAATTGCCCGCTGAGCCCGATTATGACTCTCGACCGCTGCCTGGTCCTGCTCGTCACGGCTAATGCCCCACTTGTCGGCAACGTTCTCGGCGGTCATGCCCATGTGCACCTTCTCAAACGGGCAGTTCAGGCCGGCGACCATCGCATCAATCAGCTGGCCGTCACCCATGCGGTAACCAAAGCGGGCCTTGGACAACCAGTAGGGCACCCGGCTCATGCTCTCGGCGCCACCGGCCACGACGCTGTCACAGACACCGGTTTCGATCTGCTGCGCCGCACTGATGACCGCTTGCAAGCCACTGCCGCACAGGCGGTTGACAGTCACTGCTGGAATCGTCTCGGGCAGGCCACCCTTGAGTGCAGCCACACGGGCCATGTAGGCATCAGCAGGTTCGGTGTTAAGCACATGACCAAAAACACTGTGACCGACAGTTTCAGGCGCTACACCCGAGCGGGCCACGGCCTCACGAACAACAAGACCGGCCAGGTCACTGGGCGCCTGATCCTTGAGACTCCCACCATAGGTTCCGATGGCTGTCCGGACACCGCTCAATACCACCACTTCACGCTTATTCATTTGATGCTCCCCCCTGTGTGCCAGCGTAAGCCGGTAAACACGAGTGTTGTTTTTGAATTTAGGGAGCCAGCATGGGCCAAGGGGATGCCCCAATCAATCCAACTACGCCTATAGTGAAACGAATTGCGTAAAAAGGTAAATTACTACCTTAAGAATCAACGGATAGGAGAAAACATGCCACTCCCATTGCAGGAAGGCACGGTCATAGGCGGATGGGCAGTGGCCATTGCCAGAGCTATCGAGCATTACAAACTCGACTCAAAAGAACTGTTTCGTGCCAACAAAATGAATTTATCGCAGGCACTGGATACCAATGCGCGATTCCCGGTCACCCACATCAGCAATGTACTTCAAGATGCCGTGTCGGCAACCGGCGATGAAAACTTTGGTCTGATGGTAGCCAAGTATATCCGCCCCACATCGTGGCATGCCTTGGGACTATCCATCTGGGCAAGTTCCTGCATGGAGGAAAGTTATCAACGTCTGATCCGCTACCAGCAGATGTTCAACACCGCTCTAGATATCCGCAGTGAAGAAACAGCAACCGGAAAGGCCATTTTGGTCGACTTTCCCGATAGCTATAAACCGTTGCTCCACCCAGTCAACATGGATGCGATTATGGCAACTATCGTGCTAACCTGCCGCCACGTTGCCGAAGGCCAGTTTCGCCCGCGACAGGTATCATTTATCCGTTCGGCACCACCACACCCCGAGGGATTCGAACGCCTTTTTCGCTGCCCCGTCACCTTCTCTGCAGAAGGTAATTGTATCTTGATCGACCACGATGACCTGACCAAACCGCTACCAACGCGAAACGCCGAACTCGCTATGATGAACGACCGTCTGGTTCAAGAATACCTGGCACGATTGGACCGCCACGATGTGGTCAACCAAGTCTACGCCAAGTTGATGGAAACCCTGGGGAACACAATTCCTGATCAAGCTCAGATAGCGCAGGCCCTTTACATGAGCCCACGCAACCTGCAGCACAAGCTGCAAATAGCCGGCACCAGTTACCAAGAAATACTCGATCAGACTCGTAAAGAACTTGCCGTTCAATACCTGCAGCAATCGCACCTTTCGATCAATGAAATCAGCTTTCGCCTCGTATTTTCCAAGGTAGGCAGCTTCACACGATCCTTCAAGCGCTGGACCGGGCATCCTCCAAGCCAGTACAGAGCCAAGCCGAAGCAGCAATTAGGCTAGCATTCCCGCCGGCGGCTGTGGTGCCCACACACAGAAGACGCTCGATCAAAAACCGCTCAGACGCATTGCGCTCGGTAATCAGCGGCAGCAACGCTCCCTTCCGTTTGGAGAGCTTGAGTCGATAGGCATGCAGTGTCGACTCATACTGATCACATAGGATTCGCCTGAGTCTTAAGCGGGCTTATTTGACCAAAACATATCTTTCAAGCCCTGTTTGACTCATAAATGATTAG
>JBFFKD010000253.1:0-4534 GCA_041555595.1 Motiliproteus sp. | reverse complement strand
GGACTGGCTTGGACCGACCTCTGGTTACAGTATTTTCAACAACTTTCAGGTCAAGAGATCCCGCTAGCGACCCAGCAGCAGCGCTATCTGTTATGTGATGCTATTCATCGTGCGACGCCTCTCATCAATAAGAACCGGGTTGCTGTCTGCGGCGAGCCCGATTTTGTTATGGGTATCAGTCGATTTCTGATCGAGTTAGGTGTCGGCCCCGCATTAATCGTCTGCCACAATGGCAATAAGCACTGGCAAGATGCGATGCAGGGGCTGCTTAGCGACAGCGGTTATCATAAGGAGGTCACTATCATCATCGGTAGTGCCGAGACCGTGAGCGATCAACTGCTAACGACCCACCACGCAGACCTATTGGTCGCTCCCCCTAGCCTTCATTCTGTCACCGTTGATTCCAGGCCTTTTTTTGCAGGAGCCAAACAGGTCAAACTCGACCGACCGACTCAATCCGAACACCCTGCTACAACACTTGGATACCAAGGTGCATTGCATATTCTCAATGCCATAGTCGATACCCTTGCCCAGCGCTAAGCGCTTTATCACTTTCTGCTTCCAAAATAGCCTCGTATCAACACCCTCAGGTTTGTCAGGATCACGCCAGCACGTTAAGCAGTGCTGTCACAAACCTGACAAAAACAACAGAACAGTAAAACTAATCAACAAGTTACAAGTGGCACAACAGTTGCTGTATTAGAGCCATGCCCATTAAAGGGGTTCTTTGATAGGAGAGATCATGAAATCCAAACAGATTGCTGAACTGCTTGATGAACCCGCCTGTTCCCACAACGACAAATCAAAATCAGGCTGCGCCAAACCCACGCCAGGAGCCTCGGCGGGCGGCTGCGCCTTCGATGGTGCTCAGATCGCACTATTACCGATCGCCGATGTCGCCCACATCGTTCATGGCCCGATCGCCTGTGCCGGTAACTCCTGGGACAATCGCGGTACCCGCTCCTCGGGGCCAACATTGTACCGGCTCGGTATGACCACCGACCTGACCGAGCAGGACGTGATCATGGGGCGTGGCGAAAAACGGCTGTTCCACAGCATCAAGCAGGCGATCGATAGCTATTCACCGGCTGCTGTTTTTATCTACAACACCTGCGTACCAGCGATGATCGGCGATGATATCGAAGCGGTCGCCAAGGCCGCCAGCGAACGTTGGGGCACCCCGGTGGTACCGGTCGATGGGGCTGGATTTTACGGATCAAAAAACCTGGGCAACCGCATCGCCGGTGAATCGATGCTCAAATACGTGATCGGTAGCGCCGACAAACGGCCCAAGCCTGTTCACCCGGCGGGTATTCGCGTCTATGACGTTAACCTGATCGGTGAATACAACATCGCAGGAGAGTTATGGAATGTCATGCCACTGCTGGATGAGCTCGGGCTTCGGGTGCTCTGTACCCTGTCCGGTGACGCCCGTTTTCATGAAGTGCAGAGCATGCACCAGGCCGACGTCAACATGATGGTCTGCTCCAAGGCGATGGTGAACGTCGCCCGCAAGCTCAAAACGCAATACGGCACTCCCTGGTTTGAAGGCAGCTTTTATGGTGTCCGCGATACCTCGCAAGCCCTGCGTGATGTTGCCCGCTTAATCGGTGATACCGACCTGATTCAGCGCACCGAAATTGTCATCGCCCGCGAAGAGGCGCGTTTGGATAGCGAACTGGCACCCTGGCGTCAAAAGCTCCGTGGCAAACGGGTACTGCTGTATACCGGCGGGGTTAAGTCCTGGTCGGTCGTCTCCGCTCTGCAGGATTTGGGGATGGAGGTGGTGGCAACCGGCACCAAGAAATCGACCGAAGAGGACAAGGCCCGGATCAAGCAGCTGATGGGCGAGGACGCGGTCATGCTCGAAGGCGGCAGTGCCAAACAGCTGCTCGATACCGTCGCGGAAAAACGTGCGGATCTGCTGATCGCTGGCGGCCGCAATCTCTATACCGCGCTCAAAGCCCGGCTGCCGTTTCTGGATATCAATCAGGAGCGCGAATTTGGTTACGCTGGCTATAGCGGCATGAAGGAGCTGGCGCGCCAATTAACGCTGACTCTGACCAATCCGGTCTGGAAGCAGGTGCGCACACCGGCACCCTGGTCAATTAAGTCACCAGCTCAGTCGCTTGCGGCATCAGCGAGCCCATCTAACTCAAACCCAGCCTAAGGAGAAGATCATGGCCGACGACACTGTGAGCAAGACACCAAACGCCAGCAACGATCTGAGCAACATGATTTCTCGAACCAAGCCACTGGCGATCAACCCCATCAAAGCCAGTCAGCCGCTAGGCGCAACGCTGGCCTGCCTGGGCATTCGTCAATCGATTCCGCTGCTACATGGTTCACAGGGCTGTTCGGCGTTTGCCAAGGTGTTTCTAGTGCAGCATTTTCGCGAGCCGATTCCGCTGCAAACCACCGCAATGGATCAGGTCAGCACCGTAATGGGCGGAGATGAAAATCTATTTGAAGCCTTGCAGACCCTGTGCAGTAAAAACAGCCCGGCCATGATATTGGTCCCCACCACCGGGCTAACCGAAACCCAAGGCAGCGACCCCCGCCGCGTCATCGCTCAATTTCGAATTGATCACCCTGAGTTCAGTGCCACCCGTATCGTGCCGGTCAACACCCCCGATTTTAAAGGCTGCCTCGAAAGTGGCTTCGCGCTGGCTGTTGAGGCGATGATCGATGAACTAGTGCCCCCCAGCGAGTGCGTTGGTGAGAGCCCTGAACAGCTCAATATTCTGGCCAGTGCCAATCTCACCCCAGCCGATATCGAGCAACTCAAAAGCACCGTTCAAGCCTTTGGATTCAACCCTATCGTGCTCCCCGACCTCTCCGATTCACTCGGCCACCTGGTCGAGCAGGATTTCAGCCCGCTGTCTGTCGGAGGCACACCGGTATCGGCTTTTGATCAACTAGGCCGTAGCGCTGCCACCTTGGTGGTGGGACGATCGCTGTTCAAAGCCGGCAAGCTTCTACAACAACGCACCGGTGTATTCAGCTACCGTTTCGAGCACCTGATGGGACTCGAGGCGAATGATCAACTGATCGACTGCCTGCGCCGCCTCAGTGGCAAGTTAGTCCCATCCTCGATAGAGCGTCAGCGCAATCAACTGCAAGATGCGATGGTCGACACCCATTATCAACTGGGTTTGGCTCCCGTAGCGCTGGCCGGTGATCCGGAACTGATCAGCGCGTTCAGTAACTGGTTATCCCAGATGGGCGCAGAGGTCGTGGTTGGTGTTACACCAGTGGCTACGAAATCATTGTCACAGGTACCCTGCACATTGATTAAAGTCGGCGACCTAGCCGATCTGGAGTTTCTTGCGGCCGAGCACGGTGCCGAATTGCTAATCGGTAACAGTCATCTGGCGGACTCTGCAAAACGCCTGGGACTTCCACTACTGCCTGCAGGATTTCCACAACACCATCACTTTGGCGCCCACCGGCGCTGCTGGATCGGTTATAGCGGCAGCGCCCAGACCCTGTTCGATATCGCCAATCTGAGGTTGCACGCCGACCAACACGCGATACCGGTCTATCACTCAGCGTTAAGCCAAAAAAATGATGCCCAATCATCCGCGCACTAACCAATTCCCAATTAACCGGGGGAACACAATGAAACTCGAACGACACCTAAAACTCTCCTCGCCGGAAGCGAGCCCCAGCCGTATTCGTGTCGCCTTTGCCACCCGAGACCGAAAGAGTGTCGACCAGCACTTTGGTTCAGCCTGCAGCTTCATGATCTACAGCATCACACTGCAGAGCTATGAACTGATTGAAGTGGCTGAGTTTACCGAAACCGAGCAGGACAAGGATCACAGTAAATTGCTGACCAAACTTGAGTTGCTGGAGGGTTGCCACGCGGCATACAGCAACGCCATCGGCTCGGCAGCCGTCCGTCAACTACTGAGCCTAGGGATTCAACCGATCCGCTCCACTCCCGGAACCCCCATCGGCAGAGAGATCGCACAGCTTCAAGAACATTGGGAGACAGACCCTCCCGGCTGGCTGGTCAAACACACTCAGAGCAATCAGCAGAGTATCGACCGCTTCGATGCCATGGCCGATGAAGGCTGGCAGGAATAATACTCAACCAAAGGGATCAACCATGTTTGACGAACTGATTATCAACGATGACGACCCAGTACTAACGACCGACTTTATCAAAGAGATACTGCGCCAACTGCGGGCAATAGACACTTACGGAGCCTACGAAAGCTGGAGCGATGCGCGGGTTCTGGACCCGATCATCATGACCAAGGATCGGAAGCGGGAGATGCCCATCGTGGCAGACCCGGATGACGTAACCCTGTCGAACATCCGCGCTTATTACAACGCCCTAGCGGTATTGATCGAGAAAGAGTGCGGTCACATGGCCTGCCCGCTCATCAGCATCAGCCACGAAGGCTTTGGCCGTGTGCTAATTACGGTCGGCAAACTGGTCGTAGTCGATAAAGTACTGCGCGATGCTCACCTATTCGGGTTTGCCAGCCTGTCGAAAATGAAAACAGAAAGCGATCGGATACTG
>JBFFKD010000252.1:0-4537 GCA_041555595.1 Motiliproteus sp. | reverse complement strand
TAAAGGTTAGTTCTCATGGTTAAGAGATTTTTTACTCATCGATAAAAAAAACCACCGAGCTTTTATGCTGTCAGGTTGGTGTGGTCGGTTCATTGTCATCAGGTAGCGACTGCATTAGGTGATAATACCAGCGGCACGATGTGATCCGGAATTTGCTTGCTGGTTGTTGTTTTTAGTATTTGATTTTAAAATCTTAAGTCGAATTTTGGTGGCAGCTGGTAATCGTGTAGCATCGGTGTTGGAACACTTGGTTTGGCGCGACCTATAACCCCCGAATCGCTAGAATCGGACTGGGTTTAGACGGAACTGAATGCCTGTTCGGAATCTTTGTCGTAATTCCCTGTGCTTTTCCGTGGTTGCGTGTTCCGGTTTGCTTATCAGCTGATTTAAGGTTATGCACGCTGAAGAGGAAACTCTTTGTGGCAGATCAACCTTTACTGATTATTTATAACTGATCGTTGTCGTTACGGTACGCCTTGACAGTAAACACTGCGGCTGGTCATTATGCGTGGTTTTAAGCCGATGTTAATTATCTTGATAGGATGTCAGTTTTGAATTCGGTGTTTCGTACAAGGATTGTCGTGGTGCTATTTGGCTGGTTGCTGGTTGCCTGCCAGCCGCTAACGCCTCCTGACACTTTCCCTGCTGCCGAGTCAGCCTCGGCGATCAAGCCGCTGCCTGATATCAAGACCTTGTTGGTGCCGGTCGGTGAGCTAACCGAAGATCAGGTCGAAGCGGAGCGCTGGAATGCGATCTATGTCTGCTTTCGTTGCCATGATATGAGCGAACGGGCTATCAGTCAGCAGCCTAAGCGCAGGCAGAAGAAGCATCGGCGAGCGATGAAGAAAAAGCGTAGTTGTCTCGATTGTCATAACAAGACCGACGTGAGCTGTTGCCATGACAATCTGTTTCCGGCGATTGAGCGCTGGGAGAGTAACGGCTAGGCCCGACAGGATTAATTGCATGTGGGGCGATCTGCTAGTGAGCAGCGGTCGCTAAGCAACAGCTTGGTCTAACTAGTAGTAACGCCAATGGCTTGATTATCCATTGGGTGTTCTGGATTTAATGCATAGTAAAGGAAGAGATACGATGAAAAACCGGTTTTCTACGTTGTTGGTAGCGGTCTGTTTGAGCGGCGCGGTCCAGGCCAAATCGCTGGAGGAAACTGTGGCGTATTGTGAGGATTGCCACGGTGATGGCGGGGTAAGTCAGGAGAGTGATATCGCCACCATTGCGGGCTTTTCTGATGTCGCTATCAGTGACATTCTGATGGCTTACCGTGATGACAGCCGTTCCGCAATATCATCTAAATTCCGTTACGGGGATACTGCTCGTCCCGAAACCAACATGAATGAGATCGCCAAGCAGCTCAGTGACGAGGAGATCGAGGCGCTGGCGTTGCACTACTCCGAGTTGAAGTTTGTCCCAGCCAAGCAAGCATTTGATGAGGCTAAAGCGGCCATAGGTGCCAAAATCCACAAGGTGCAATGCACCAAGTGTCACGAAGATGGCGGTAGTTCGCGTGATGATGATGTGGGTTTGTTGGCCGGCCAGTGGACGCCGTACCTGCAGACGGCATTGAAAAATTTCCGCAGCGATAAGCGTGAAACTGAACCAAAGATGCTTAAACTGGTGAAAAAACTATCGGATGACGAGATCGATGCGCTACTCAATTACTGGGCAAGTCAGCAATAAGGCCGAGGATTGTGGCCATCAAACAGATGACTAGGAGTCATGGTAAGCGTAAACGTCTGTTGGGTATCTCAATAGGAGGGTACCTGATGTTGGCTGTTGGAGCGTTGTTGTGGAACGGTTTCGAGCAGGTGCTCGCGTATACCAATAGCGAAGCGTTCTGCATCAGTTGTCATGAGATGCGCGATAACGTTTACCAAGAGTTCAAACAGTCGCAGCATTTCAGCAATATTTCAGGAGTCGCGGCGACCTGTTCAGACTGTCATGTCCCTAAGGCATTTCTGCCCAAAATGGTGCGCAAGATTCGCGCCTCCAATGATATCTATCACACCCTGCTCGGTACGGTTGATACTACCGAGAAGTTTAATGCCCGCCGTAAGTTGTTGGCAGAGCGGGTTTGGGCGATGATGAAAGAGACCGATTCACGTGAGTGTCGCAGTTGTCATTCACAGCAGCGGATGGCGCTGGACTTACAGGATAAGCGCACCCGTAAGAAGCATTCGCCCGAACGGATGATCAAACGTGGAGAAACCTGTATCGATTGTCATAAGGGGCTCGCCCACGAGTTGCCGGATGAGTTATGACGACGGCGCACTATGAATGCGCTTTTGTTGCGCTGGCGCATAGTCTGGGGTTGCGCATAAGGGTATCTTGTCTAGGCTTGTTAGAGACTGAAGGTTGAGTTAACAGGCTGATTAAAAAGGCTCAGTGTTTATTTAGTGATTATTATTCGATCCATAGGGAATGTCTGCCATGTCTCCAGAAGAAGCGATCAAACAGCTCGATGTTGCGCTGAGAACGAAGTACGCCGATGTTGTGTTTTTACCATCTGGTATCTGTAGTCGGACATTGCAGATTCCTTTCAAATCCGGCTCGGCACTGCAGTATACCCTGACGCTGTTTGTTGAGGTCGAAATGGCGCCAACCACGGGTGTGGCGACAGCTGTACGGATCACGCATCCGCCCAATCATGCCTGGGAATCAACCCCGGAAGAGTTGAATCAGTCGAGTTCGAACCTGCGGGTGTTGTTCGATATGATCACTGATCTGGGCAAAGAGTATCTGTCGCGTGAGCGGCAAACGCTCAAGGTGCTTAATAATCAGGAGTTGGGTAAACAGTTGCAGCGTTTGTGTCAGGCTAATGGCGATGAAAGCGTGACTGTCGATGCGGCGCAGTTTGTTTTGAAGAAAGGGGCGGCGCAGGTGACGGTTAAGATCATCGAAGATAAATCTGCCTCACCGCATGCGGCCGCTAATATCTCCGTTACCGGGATCGATAGTAAGGATCTGTTGAGTTCGATTAAGATGCTGCTGCAAAGCGTCGATAAATAGTCCCCCTATTACGCCTCTTTTCCTACCGTGACGCCAGTCAAATAAACGGTTTGACTGGCCTTCCGGGTCTCATCCCGATAGCATAGAGTCTTTGCCGGAGCGGATCTGTTACCGTTCCGTTTTGGGGTGTTTATGACCTCTTTTTTGCTCCCGGATGGATCGGTTCAGATATGAGTTATCAGGTTCTTGCACGGAAATGGCGACCGTCGACATTTGCTGCGATGGTCGGCCAGGATCATGTGCTGCAAGCGCTGGTCAATGCGCTGGATAGCAACCGGTTACACCATGCATACCTGTTTACCGGCACCCGCGGGGTCGGTAAAACCTCTATTGCTCGTTTGTTTGCCAAGGCACTTAATTGCGAGCAGGGGGTTAGCTCCAAGCCTTGTGGGCAGTGTTCGCCGTGCCGTGAGATCAGTGAAGGCCGGTTTGTCGACCTGATTGAAGTGGATGCCGCTTCACGCACTAAGGTGGAAGATACCCGAGAGTTGATGGAGAACGTCCAGTACGCACCCACCCAGGGTCGCTACAAGGTCTATCTGATCGATGAAGTACACATGCTCTCCAGTCACAGTTTCAACGCCTTGTTGAAAACCCTGGAAGAGCCACCTCCACACATCAAATTCTTGCTAGCCACAACCGATCCGCAGAAACTACCGGTGACTATCCTGTCACGTTGTCTGCAGTTCAACCTTAAGAACATGGTGCCTGAAAAGATCGTTGATCATCTGCAGCAGGTGCTGCAGGCCGAGCAGATTCCGTTCGAAGATAATGCACTCTGGTTATTGGCGCGCGCAGCCAATGGCAGCATGCGTGATGCGATGAGCTTAACCGATCAGGGTATCGCCTTTGGCAGTGGCCAGTTACTCGATGCCGATGTTCAGTCGATGCTGGGAACCGTCGATCAGCGTCAGGTGGTGGCATTGTTGCAGCAGTTGGCGCAAGGGTCGGCACAGGGGGTGTTGAATACCGTCGCCGATATGGCTCAGTTTGGTGCCGATAGCGATGCGATCCTGGCGGAACTGTTGGGGTTGTTGCACCGGGTGGGTATCGCCCAGATGTTGCCCGATGCTGTCGATAATTCGCAGGGTGATCGCGATGCCACGTTGGCGCTAGCGGGTCAGTTGCGTGCCGAAGATGTTCAGTTGTATTACCAGATCGCTGTTAACGGTCGGCGTGACCTGCCGCATGTGCCGGTGGCCCGCGAAGGGCTGGAGATGACGCTGTTGCGGATGCTGGCATTTCGTCCGGTCGCAGCCGGTGAGCTGGCGTTGCCGCAGGGCTCTGCGGTTGATCCGGCTATTGGCTCGATGCCCGCTCAATCTGTTCCGGCTTTAGTCGCTAAGACTGCGCCGCAGTCTGGCTCTGATTTGCAACAGTCGCAACCGATGCCTTCAGCGCCGCCAATCGAGTTACCGAACCCGGGAGTCGAGCCGGCAAGCATGCAGCCTGCCGCTGTGGCTCCGGTCTTTGACGATCCGCCCCCTTGGTCAGACTCCGATCCGGGTTACGG
>JBFFKD010000251.1:0-4547 GCA_041555595.1 Motiliproteus sp. | reverse complement strand
TGTTCTGCCGTCTTTGCGAACAGCATTCAGCCGTGCGTTTTGAGATCTACGGTGACGGCCCCGATCGCGCGGTGTTGGAGGCTAAGCACGGCGATAAGGTCAAGTTTCACGGCGCCATCCCCGATATGTCTCCCTGCTGGCCTGACATAGACCTGCTCTGCATCACCTCCCGCCACGAAGGACTGCCACTCGTCGCCCTGGAGGCCATGTCCAGAGGCATCCCCGTGCTGGCTTTCGCTGTGGGCGATCTGCCGAAACTGATCAGGCATGGCGACAACGGCTGGTTGATAGACGAGGGTGATTTGGATGCCATGGCCGCCTGCCTGCATCAATGGCAGACATTGTCTTCTCAGCACCGGCAGAAGATGTCAGAAAAGGCCCGGCAGACTATCGCCAAGGGGTATTCCCCTCGAGCCGTACTTCCCCAGATCATCGATGTCTACCGCCAGGCTGTTCCGGCCTTCCAATGAACACCGCCCTTCGCAAGGAGCCCCTGGAGCAGATGCCGTGACCTCACCGGCCAGGGGCCCCGCGCCTGACCTCTCTCTCGGTCGAAGGCCAATTTACCCTTTCTAAAAGACAAGCCGGCACGGCTTTTGCTCATACCTGTTTGAAGAGCGTTGATTTCGCGTATTGAGAAACACGGAGTGCAGATCCCATTGATCAAACCACTAAAAGCGCCCCCGGCACTTGCATTGATCAGCCACGGCGCCTGCCGGTTTTAAAATCAGCTTGTAGAAAATCCCCATCATCAAAACCGGGGCCTTTAAGGGGACAGTCCATGTTGAACCGACTCAGCGATCTACCGGCCGGCATTCGCCAAACTCTGATCTACGCCTCCTCTTTGGCCGCAGTAAAGGGCATATCCCTGATCATGGTGCCTTTTGCCACCCACTTTCTGACCCCTGCCGATTACGGACGATTGGATATTCTGCAAACGCTGGCTGACCTGCTGAGCATCATCATCGGAATGGGATTGGCCGATACCCTGTTTCGCTTCTGCGGGCAGGCCGAGGATGAACAGGGACGCCGTCTGATCGCCGCTAACATCCTGGGGATGAGCCTGGTGCTGAGTCTGATCACCCTGATCATTACGCAGCTGGCAGCCCCGCAAATCAGCCGCTGGTTGCCCGGCGGTGTGACCCTGCTGCAGACCCGCTTGATTCTCGCCAGCCTGGCACTGGGTGGCATCAGTTTATTGTGCCTGAGCTGGCTGCGCATGACGGACCGGCCGACTCGCTATGCGCTGGGCAGCGTCGGTCGCGTGCTGCTGCAGGCGCTCTTGTCAGGCACCCTTCTGGTACTGGGTTTCGGGGTGACGGGGTTCATGGCCGGCAGTGTGGTGGCAGCTAGCCTGCTGGCAATCTGGCTGCTGCGTACCCAGTTAAAGGAAACCGGCGTGCGCTTTGAATGGCTAAAATACAAACAGTTTGGTGCCTACGGCGCCCCGTTGGTCTTTGTCGGCTTGTCTGGCTTCATTCTGGGCAGTTTTGACCGCTGGATCCTCGCCGATCAGATAGGTCCTGCCGCCATGGCCAGCTATGCTCTTGCAGCGAAATTCGGCCTGATGACTGCCATCATGATCCAGCCCTTTGATCTCTGGTGGCTGCCCCGGCGCTTTCGAACACTGTCGCAACCCAACGGCCCACAGCGTTGTGCCGACCTGGCTGGTGTCGGTATTCTGATCGCGCTGGCCGCATCCCTCTCGGTCGCGGCCGTCGGCCCGCTGCTGATCACCTGGCTCACCCCGTTGGACTACCACGGAGCGATCGCCTACGTGCCCTGGTTGGCGATGCTTGCGGCGCTGCACAGTGCCAATACAACCCTGGGGTTGGGCTGCCACACAGGTAAGACGACGACCTGGCCCGCCATGATTGATGGCGGCGCAGCACTGCTTGCTGCCATCGGTTACCTCTTGATGATTCCCGCCTTTGGCGCAGTCGGGGCGATATGCGCCACGGCTCTGGCCTTGAGCGTGCGTCTGTTGGCGACCTACCTGATCAGTCAACATCTGACCCAGCTCCCCTACCCGGTTACCGCCCTGCTTATCTGCGCTGGCTTTACCCTGTTGGCAGTCCTGATGCTGCAATCCATCAGCAGCCTAACGGGCAATCTGCTGGTTGGCCTATTGGCGCTGATAGCGCTGACCTTGCTTGGCGCTGCTCTCCGATTAATCAAGCTACCGGCGCTCGCCCGCCTTAAGCTCCAGCCCCGGGGCGAGTAACGGCATGCAGCATTCATCAACCAGCCAATGGGCGTTGCTGACTAGCCAGCGCCGCCAGCTTCTTCTGGCGAGCCTGTGTTGTGGCACCGTGGGCTTGGGCTGGTATCTGCTCCCCCATCCTCTGGTCGCGGTAGCCGCGGGCCTGCTGCCAGCGTTAGCCATCTTTACTCTGCGAACCCCCTTTGTGCTGGTGCTGGGTTTCGTCATCTTTTCTTTTTTTCGCATCCATGAAGTGTTTCCCCAGCTCTACCCGCTGCGCATTCCGCAACTACTGGCCATGGGTACCCTGGCATCCCTGGCCTGGAATCTTTTCAACGGACAAATACGGGCTTTCTGGAGCCGAGAACTCTCAGCCTTCGCGCTGTTTTTCAGCCTCGTCGCCTTGGGTGTGCTTTTTGCCACCAACAGGCCCGAAGCGCTGGCTAACTGGAGTGGCACCTACGTCAAGATCGGCATCATGGCGATCGCCATCGCCTGGCTGGCGCGAGGCCCCCGTGAATTCCGCCTGACCGCTAACGTCATCGTCCTTGTCGGCATGGTGGTTGGCCTGGTGGCGCTGTCCAACAAGATTCAGGGGATAGGGCTGGTAGAGGGTTCTCGAGTCACCATTGGCCGCGATATTGGATCCATGCTCGGTGACCCCAACGATCTGGCACTGGTGATGCTGTTTCCTGCCAGTTTCTCTCTGGCCATGGTGTTGACCCCGGGGACGGGGACCGCGAAGAAGATCTACGGTGCGCTGGGGTTTATGGTCGTTCTCGCGGCGATCATTGCCACCCAAAGCCGGGGCGGACTACTGGGTATCGCCTCGGTGATAGGTGTCTTTGCCTATCGCCGCATTCGGTCCAAGAGCTTGTTGATGCTGATCGGATCGGCGGCCCTGGCGCTGCTTTTTATTGTCGCAGGCGTGAGCGACCGGGCTTCAGGGGGAGCCCATGAAGAAGGTGTCGACGAGTCGGCCATGGGCCGGCTACATGCATGGGGTGCGGCCTGGAGGATGGCGCTGGATCACCCGCTTACCGGCGTCGGTATCGATAACTTTTTGCCCAACTATTTTTTCTATAGTGATTTCTGGGATGGCCAGAACCACGCTGTACACAGCACCTGGTTCGGTGTCCTGGCCGAAACAGGAGTTCTCGGATTTGCCTGTTTCATGCTGATGGTCGTGCTGGTGGTAAGGATGGCCGCTGCCGCTCAGAAACGCCTGGCTCAAACATACGGCGGCCCTGAATCCCGCCACGCCTACCTGCTGGCGCAGGCAACCTTTGCCGGCCTGATCAGTTTTATGGTCTCTGGCACCTTCCTCACCATGGGATTCACCTGGCCGCTCTATATTCTGATCGGCTTGGCCGTTGCGGTGGACCGATACAGTCGCGGTCTGTCCGCGGTTGCTCGATCCGATGAATCGCCGCGATAGCAAGACCCTTTCGACCTGAGTGTTTCGCGTTCTGAATCTCATTTTGAGAAGCGCTCAGCCCTTCTTCTGTAAATCCTTAAACAAACTTATATATTTCAATAGCTTGATAAAAAATCCTAGTTGGCGCGAGCTGTGCAATCCATCGTACAGACCACCACCGAGGTACTTGGTTATGATGAGTTCCCAATCCATCTCTTTTTCGCTCGCAAGCACCCGCCAATGGGTCAAATCCAGCGAACACTCCTTGGCGCGCTGCGGGCGAAAACTGTTTTTCGGGTTTCGACGCTTCAGCATCCCCATGATTCCGGTGCTGCATCCCCTGCTCTACCGGCTTCACCTGAGTGTCTCCTCAACGCTCGCCTGGCTGGCGTGCAAGTGCTATTGGACGCCGCTGTTTCAATCCCGACTGGTAAATCCAGCCCAGGGACTGCTGTTGTCAGGCAGTGGCATGCCCCAGGTCAGTGGCCCGCTGCAGATCGAGTGCGGCGCCAACTGCCGCCTTTCGACCCAGGTCACTTTCAGTGGGCGTTGGAGCCCCGACACACCGCCGCGCCTGACCCTGGGTGATAACGTCGGCATTGGTTGGCAGACCACGATCGCCTGTGGCCGTCGAGTGATTCTGGGCAATAACGTGCGCATTGCCGGCGGTGGTTTCCTCGCGGGATACCCGGGTCATCCCCTGAATGCCGCTGATCGAGCGAAAGGGATGCCCGATACCGACGATCAAATAGGGGACATCGTATTAGAAGAGGATGTCTGGCTTGGCAGCGGCGTCAAGGTGATGGCGGGGGTCACAATCGGCAAAGGAACTGTCGTCGCCGCCGGCAGCATCGTCACCCACGACCTCCCCCCCTTCGTCCTGGCTGCCGGTGTGCCAGCCCGCGTGATTCGTCAACTGGAGATCTA
>JBFFKD010000250.1:0-4555 GCA_041555595.1 Motiliproteus sp. | reverse complement strand
TTTTCGTTTCAGTTGACGACACCCAACCGACGTTACGTCTCTTTCGAGAGAAAACAGGCCGATATGGTGCTGTTTGAAATGCCTGAATGGGGTTGGAAGGAGCGCTCGATAAAACCTGTCGCTTCTTCTGTGCTGTTGCAAGATGGCGAACGCTATATCAGCGGTGCACAGCCAGATCGTGATCAGCAGTATTTTGACCAGATCGGTAACAAACGGATAGCTATATTCCAAGGTTATCATTATGGTTTCGCCGGTTTTAATACGGACGGACGCTGGTTGAATCAACACTTTAATGTGCTAATTACCGATAAACATGAGCAGCTGATCTCACTGGTAACACGCGAGCGTGTTGATGTCAGTGTGATTACCCAGGCTTATCTGCGCAGTCAGATAAAACAGAACCCGGAGCTGGCTGAGACGTTGTTGATATCGGACCGTTTCGACCAGATCTATCAGCTTCGGGCTTTGATCGCTGCCACTGCACCGATCACGCCGAATCAATTTGAACAGATGGTGAGCGAACTGGTTGCTAACGGCAGTTATAAACGGTTACTGGCGCAGTATGGGATAGCTGAACCTCCCCATTAATGTAATGGCTGCCCTCGTTAACGAATCGTCCCCGTCGTGCTCAATCTTCTGCCGTTGCTAGGCTAGTGGCTGCTAATAGCGTCAGCTCTTTCCTGCTGCGCTTAAGCCGCGTGTCGTCTTGAGGCAGGGATAAGAAGTGCTGCGGTAGTTGGTATGCTGCCAGTCGTTGGCGTAGCCACAGCGTCAATTGTGCACTGCATAGGCTATTCTCTTGAGCCTGTTGTCCGGTACAGATGAACGCGACCGGTCGTTGGCCATAACGCGGACTGTTGATTGGTACCACGATGCAGTCGGTAATACCGGGATATTGCAAAATAACAGTCTCGACCTGCTCCGGCTGAATGTTTTCACCGCCAGAAATAAATTGATTGTCTAGCCGGCCTGCCACCGTTAATCGGCCCATTGAATCCAGACTGCCCAGATCTCGGGTGTGAAACCAGCCGTGATCATCCCATGGCTGCTCTACGGTTCCGTTGCGGTAATACCCAAGCAGCAGACTGTCACCTCTGACTAAGATCTCACCAGAGTGATCGATCCTGAGTTGGCAATGTGGCAGCAACTGTGCCAAATCAGCTTTGGCCGCCAGCGGCCCGGTCATTACCTGTGATGCCATCTCGGTCAGGCCGTAACTGGTCCAGCAGCGCAGTGGCTGTGGTGAATGCCGTTGAGCGTTTGCAGATGCCGATTGTGTTTGCAGCCAGTGTCTTAGCCCCAGTGAAATGGCGCTGCCACCCACTAGCAGGTTTTTCAGGGTGTAGTTGGTTAACTCACAGCCCTGCTGCTGAAGTTGGTATAACTGGGTGGCGACCGCTGATAGGTGAGTCACGTGGGGATCGGCTAACAATTCAGACAAGGGTTCGTTTTGCGCGGGTAGCACCAGACTGGCGCCAGCTAATGTACTGCGAATCACAATAGCTAAACCGCCAACATGAAACAGCGGTAGCGATAGCCCCCAGCCATCACCTGGTTGCAGGTCAATCAATTGACGGCTGCCATCAGCACTGGCCCGGTGATTGTGGTAGCTGTGCAGTACCAGTTTCGGCGTGCCGGTTGAGCCTGAAGTGAAGATGCCGGTTAGCGGCTGATTGGCATCAGCGATAAGATCGATGCCGCTGGTTGAAGCTGTTTTCTTGGATCTAGTGGTATCAGGACTAAGTGTTAGGGTTTGGCTGAGTGGTCGTAGTTGCGTGCAGTTTTCAGGTAGGTTTCCTTGGGCCATCGGCAGCAGATCACTATCACTGATGACATAAGCGGCATCACAGCGCCGGATCAGTTTGTTTAGGGTTGCCAGAGGAAAGGCTGGGTTGATCGGGATCAGCACCAAACCCAATCGCAGTGCCGCAAACAGCAGCTGTACCAGTTCACTCTTATGTTGGGTGATGACCACCAGGTGCTGACCCGCTTTAGCACCGCAGAGCTTGAGTCGATGCTGTTGTTGATAGACCGCTCGGTTCAGTTGGCGGTAACTCCATGCCGTTGGCGGAGCGTCGTCATGTCGCTGGTACAGAGCTATCCGGTGGGGAGCGTGTTGGGCGTGATGTGCCAACGGGCAGGTCAACTGTTCCATAGACAGTCCAGTGACGCCATCGTTAAGGTTGGTTTACCGACGTCAACTCGACGCAGCAGGTTGGCGCTGAAGGGGGCTGAAGTATCGAGCCCCGGTAACTCCTCGGGAGTGAAGCAGGCCGCTAACGCGGAAATCTGTCCCAGCCCCAAACTCGATTCAAAACTGCTGCTGAGGATGGTTTTCAGATCTCGCTGTTGGCCGAGTTCGATCCAGTCTTTAACCTGACCGATCGAACCGGTCAGGCTGGGCTTGATCACCAACGCTTTGATGCCAGGATGGATCGGCAGTTGTGATGGTTGGCGGGCAAAATTGGATTGACGCAGGGTTTCATCGAGCGCTAAGCGAACTCCACTTAGCTCTGCTAACTGGAGTGAATGGGATAGCTCGGTGCAGGGCTCTTCCAGATAGTCGATCGCGCTGGCTGGTACGCTGGTGACAAACTCAGTGGCTTGTTCGAGGCTCCAGCCGCGGTTGCAGTCGATCCGTAGTTGGAGATGGGGATGTTGTTGCAGTAGTGCTTTAATCTGAGCGATCTCTAGGGCTAGCGGTTGGCGTGCCAGCTTTAACTTGACTATAACGGGTTCGGTAATGCCGATTTGCGCTGGCAGTGTTGCGGGGGCGTCTTGCAGTAGCGGATAGCTGCTGAGCGATGTAGAGTCGGTGGTTGGCTGCAACGGACCCTGGGCTAATTCGTGCAGAGCACAGCTAAATCCAAACCGGGCGCTCGCACTGTCGACAACGCTTAAGGGGCGGTCAGCCAGCCAGTCATGTGCCAATGTGATCAGATCGCACTGCGCCTCGGCCAGGTTTTCATGACTGAAACCGGGCAGCGGTGCCACTTCGCCGTAGCCTTCGGCGCCTCCAATACTGTGAGGCGATTGCAACCGAATTAGCCAACCCTGGCGCTGATTCAGTTCGTTGCCGGCGCAGCGAATAGCGGGATTTAGATCAATCCGATAGCCGTAGATCGCTGCTGTCCGGTCCGAAACGATGGTCATCGATCAGGGAGCACGTTTGAACTTGTTGAACTCGGGGCGACGCTTCTCCATAAAGGCGTTGCGTCCCTCTTGCGCTTCTTCGGACATATAGAACAGCAGAGTTGCGTTACCGGCCAGCTCTTGCAGTCCGGCCTGTCCATCGCAGTCGGCATTCATCGCCGATTTGAGACAGCGCAGCGCCAGTGGCGAGTTTTGCAGCATCTCGCGGCACCAACGTACGGTTTCGGTTTCTAGCTCGGCTAGCGGTACCACGGTGTTGACCAGTCCCATTTCAAGCGCCTGCGCGGCGTCGTACTGGCGACACAGGAACCAGATTTCGCGGGCTTTCTTCTGACCGACAATCCTAGCCATATAGCTCGATCCGTACCCTCCGTCGAAAGATCCGACCGCAGGACCAGTCTGGCCAAACACTGCGTTATCGGCTGCGATGGTTAGGTCGCAGACCAGGTGTAGTACATGGCCACCACCGATAGAATATCCCGCCACCATTGCAACTACCGGTTTAGGGCAGGTGCGGATCTGACGCTGAAAATCGAGCACGTTGAGGTGTTCGGTACCTTCACCATCGCTGTAGCCCGAACTACCACGGATCGACTGGTCGCCGCCGGAACAGAACGCCTTGCCGCCTTCTCCGGTCAAAATAACAACACCGATCTCGCTATCGTAACGGGCGTTTTCCAACGCTTGCTGCATCTCGCGTACGGTCTTCGGTCGGAAGGCGTTATGCACCTCAGGCCGGTTGATACTGATGCGGGCGATCCCCTCGGCCTTGTGAAAGCGGATATCTTCAAAGCCTTCGCTATGATCGCACCAGTCGACGGTTGCGGTCAGTTGTTGTTCGGTCAGTCCGTACTTCATCTCTATTGGGTCTCTGTCTCGTATGTTGAAAGATTAATCTTGATGGTTAGTGCCAGCCGTCAGGGCTTTGATCTGCTGCTCGGTGGTTCTGGCGTCAGCGCTGATCTCGATCAGGCAACTGCCGCTAGCGGCGTGAGCATTGTGGAGGGTTCCGATAAACTCAGCCAGTGATCGAGGTTGGTGATAGTCGATACCAAACATCAGACAGGCGTGCTCGAAGGTCAATCCGTGCGGTCGTTGATAATGCCGCTGGCGTAGCTCTTCGTCAGCTACCGGTAGCATCCGGAAGATACCGCCGCCGTCGTTATTGAATACCACAATCACTAAGGGCTGCGAGTGATCTCGCAGTAGCGCTAACGCATTGAGGTCGTACAGCAGTGAGTAGTCGCCGAGCAGCAGCGTGCCGGGATGAGTCTTTGCCGAGCAGTGGCCAAGCCCGAGTCCGATCGCCGTCGAGACCAGGCCATCGATGCCACTGGCGCCGCGGTTTGCATAGATCTGCGGCAGGCCTGCGTCAGTGCGAGGGGTGCCGATCAGGTCTAGC
>JBFFKD010000249.1:0-4598 GCA_041555595.1 Motiliproteus sp. | reverse complement strand
TTACAAACTCAACCTGCCATTAATTCTGGTTCGCAAGAAAGGCAAATTGCCTGGGGACGTGGTCACACAAGAGTATCAACTGGAATATGGCAGCGCCTGCATCGAAGTCCACAAGGACGCCTGCGCCGAAGGGGATCGAGTGCTGCTGATCGACGACCTAATCGCCACCGGCGGCAGCCTGCTAGCGGCCAGCACTTTACTAAAATCGCAAGGCGCCGAGATCAGCGAGGCTGCCGCGATCATCGACCTACCATTTCTGGAAGGATCAACCCGATTGCAAGAAGCGGGAATACCGGTGCATTGCCTGATCGCTTATTAGTTAGAGGCGGTGCCTTGAACAAAAACAGCCGCTGATGTTGCGGCTGTTTTTTTATTTCTAATCATTGAATCGATAGCTGTAGCCCTAGCGCGCCATCACAATTAACGAACATAATTGTTAAGCTTTATGCTGCCGTACGAAAGCGGTGATCTCCTTATCTTTCTCTAGGATATGATTAACCAACCAGTCGTTAAGCAACACAAGTACTTCAAAGGCCAAATCAGGCTCACCATCGTTACAACGTAGATATAATCCCCAAACCTTATCCATCATCGCATCATGCAACGCTTTATGAGTTTCGTAGCCGGGGTAGTCGACTGAGCGCATCAGCGCCTCTTCGTCGGAGAAGTGCTCCTTGGTGTAATCCAGTAGTGCTTTGAGTGTCTGCTTGACCGCCGTCACCGAATCATCACCGTGAATATCACGATGCAGGTCGCCTAACAACGAAAATATCTTTTTGTGTTGATCGTCAATCCGATCATCACCCACACAAAACGCTTGCCTCCATTGGAATCGATCCACAACTTCCTCCTAAAACGCCCAGATGACGAAATCTATATCGCTAATCTAACCAAGGATCGCACTCCGACCGACCTGGGTAAAGCGATACAAGTCATGCTTTAGTTTTTTTGTGTAGCCAGTGCTCAATTGAATTCGTAAACTGTGCCGCCTCGATCTTCAGCGACTTTGGATACCTGTTACATGTGGTTTAAAAATCTTGTCTTCTACCGTTTTACCCGCCCTTTCGAACTCAGTGCCGAGGCACTGACCGAGCAATTGCAGCAGCACCGGTTTGGCCCCTGCAGTTCGCAAGAGATTAGCCGTTATGGCTGGACTACGCCGATGGCCAAACTCAGCGAACAGTTAGTGCATAGCGGTAACGGCGCTCTGCTGCTCTGCGCCCAGAAGGAAGAGAAGATCCTGCCAGCTTCGGTAATTCGTGATTTCCTCAACGACAAGATCGAGCAGATCGAAACCGAGCAGGATCGCAAGGTTCGCAAGAAAGAGCGCGACGACCTAAAAGAGGAGGTCATCATCGACCTGCTTCCCAAAGCGTTCAGCCGATACCAGCGCACCCAGGCCTACATCGATCCTGCGCAGGGACTGCTGGTCGTCGACGCCAGCAGCGCCAAGCGTGCCGAAGAGCTCTGCTCACACCTGCGCCAGACTCTGGGCTCACTACCTGTCAGCATCCCAGCACTCAAGCAAGCGCCTGCGTCGGTTATGACCCAATGGCTACTCGAAGAGCAAACAATCCCGTCTGGTTTTGAGCTTGGTGACGAGGCCGAGCTGAAAGACCCAAGCGAGAACGGTGCCACCCTGCGCTGCAAGCAAGAGGATCTGCTTGGTGACGAGATTCGTCACCACCTGACTGCCGGCAAGCAGGCCGTTAAACTTGCCGTTAGCTGGCGTGACAGTTGCTCGATGATCCTCAGCGATGACCTGATCCTACGTCGGCTGAAGTTTTCCGACCGGTTGCTCGATCAGGCTGCCGACATGGGTGCTGCTGATGCCGCTGCAGCCTTCGATGCCGACTTCTTCCTGTTGACCGAAACTTTCGCCAAGTTGATTCCAGAGCTGTTCGAAGCTTTAGGTGGTGAAAACCAGGACGCCTACCAGTCAGTGATCGGCGCGGATAGCGCTACCGACACTCATATTGACGGCGCCAACTGATCGCATCAAGCTGACGGCGCTATACTAGGCACTGAACCAATCGGTACCCGTTTTGCGCCGTCGCTTAAGCTCACTTGGCCACCCCTTTCGTCACTACCACAGCGAACCACCTTCATGTACGCCATCAAAGAACTGTTCTACAGCCTTCAGGGCGAAGGAGCACAAGCAGGACGTGCCGCCATATTCTGTCGTTTTAGCGGCTGTAACCTGTGGTCGGGGCGAGAGCAGGATCGCGCCAAAGCACAGTGCGACTTCTGTGATACCGAGTTTGTCGGTACCGACGGCGAACTGGGCGCAAAATACACCGATGCCGATCAGCTGGCCGATACTATCGCCCAACTCTGGCGACAAAGCTGCTCCGACAATAACGGGGCTAAGCCCTATGTGATCTGCACCGGCGGTGAACCGCTATTACAACTTGATAGCCAACTGATCGACGCACTGCATCAGCGAGGCTTTGAAGTAGCGCTTGAGACCAACGGCACCCTGCCTGCTCCGGCAGGGCTCGATTGGATCTGTGTCAGCCCAAAAGGCCAAACCGAAATCACTCTAACCCAAGGCGATGAACTCAAACTGGTGCACCCCCAGCCCGGTATTGATCCAGAGCAGTTCAGCGTCATGGCGTTCGACAGCTTTTATCTGCAACCGTTAGACGGGCCCAATGCCAGCGCCAGCTTGGCCGCATGTCTCGATTACTGCCGACAACATCCGCGCTGGCGATTAAGCCTGCAGATGCACAAACTGGTTAACATCCCCTGATCCACCGGTTTAAAGGCCGAGAGCCTGTTTCACCCGCCGGTATTCGATCAAGACAGGCTGTTAACAGCCAATAGCGATAGAGCCAAATCAGCGCATGACAAGCAAACGTATCTCCCATCATGCCGGTAGCTTGATTTATCAGGAGTGGTCGGGCGGCAAGCGTCGAATGATCCGACAGGACCACGAACTGCGCTGGCTTCACTTCGGCGATAACGATATCCAGGCTGTCATCAACCTGACTCAACCAGACCAACTGACCCTGCCATACAGCTTTGGCATGCTATCCGCTTTACTGTTTCAACCCGAGCCTAAAACCTGTTTAAACCTTGGCGTTGGGGGCGCCAGTTTCGAACGCTTCTTTGACCACCGACTCCCCCAACTTCGAGTCACCTCGCTCGAGAGCGATAGCGCGGTTATTCGGCTGGCCCGCAGCTATTTTATGCTACCACCGCAGCAACCGGTGATTCTTGACGATGCCAGCCATTTTCTCAGACGCCATCAAGGCAGCTACGACTTAATATTGTGCGATATTCACCAAGGAAACAGTCACCCAGGGTGCCTTATCGATAGCCACTTCCACTCCGCAGCTTTTAAATGCCTTAACCAAGCCGGGGTCTATGTCATCAACCTGCTCAGCCATAGCTACCCCCACCTAGTTGAAGTACTGATGCGACTTCGTGATAGTTTCCGTTACGTGCAGGTACTCGACATTCCGGAACGCAGAAACCTAATCCTGTACGCCATGAAACAGCCACCACCCGCACCGGATGTTTTAATCCAGCGGGTACCGATCCTGTCCCAACGGCTCGCAGTGACACCCCAGAAGCTGCGCATCCCACAGGTCGCCCTGCCCCACCGATAGCGACATTAGGATTTTTTCTGCTCTGATTGGTCTCAACTAGCCAGCAGCTGCGTTTGGTCCTCTTATACTGAACATTCAAAGCGGCGAATGAATTAAACTTGGATTCACTAACAGCAACAGATGTTGGATCACGATCATGTACAAACTCGAATACTACGTCCCGCCAAGCCACGTTGAGGTCACGACCCAGGCGCTATTTGCAGCCGGCGCAGGCCAGATTGGTGATTATTCAGAGTGCTGCTGGATTACCGAAGGCGTTGGTCAATTTCGGCCGGCTATCAGTGCCAAACCGTTTATCGGTCAGCATGGCCAACTATCGCGCGAGCCAGAGATGAAAGTGGAACTGGTTTTCAGGCGATCACTCAAGGCCGAGATCATCACAGCGCTAAAACAGACCCACCCCTACCAAACACCAGCATATCAGCTGATCGCATTTGAACTTTGATCAACCTGGTGAGCAAGATCGGTAAGCAGCCGAAAAAACCCGCTAGAAGCGTCGGCCGTAACTGGATAGAATGACCGGCTGTTCTATCAATGGTGCATCATGCGCCGGTCAATCAAGCAGGTCATTGCCAAGCTAATGGAAATATACAAAGAGTTTACCTTCGAAGCCGCCCACCTGCTGCCCAACGTTCCGCCCGGGCATAAATGCGGCCGACTGCACGGCCACTCATTCTTTATCCGAATCTATATCAGCGGTGAAGTTGACAGCCACACCGGTTGGATCATCGATTTTTCCGAAATAAAGCAGGCTTTCAAGCCGATCTACGATCGCCTGGATCATTACTACCTTAACGATATCGATGGGTTAGAGAACCCCACCAGCGAAGTTTTGGCTCGCTGGATCTGGAACGAACTCAAGCCAGAACTGCCGCAACTAAGCAAAATACTGATCAAAGAGACCTGCACCAGCGGTTGTATCTATGCAGGGGAGCAGTAACACCTGCGCCTTCCCGACCAACCGAGAAGAGGCGCCGGGGGCGC
>JBFFKD010000248.1:0-4640 GCA_041555595.1 Motiliproteus sp. | reverse complement strand
CCACTACCCCCTCAAGATAGCGTGTCTACCAATTCCACCACCTGGGCAAAAACTTTATTAATCAGCCGTAGGCACATCTGAACCAGGCCGAGCGGCCTCATTAAGATCCGGCACTACTACCGACTGCTCAACAACCACCGGCGAGGGAATCCCCTGGTCGGCAACCGATCCAGCCTTCTGCTTGGCATAAACCGCCAAAACAAAACTGGTTATAAAGATTCCGGTAGCCATCACCGCGGTCATCCGACCTAAAAAACTACCTGAACCCTGGCTACCAAACATAGTCTGAGACGCGCCACTACCAAACGCAGCACCAGCCTCAGCACCCTTACCCTGCTGCAACAACACTAGCGCAATCAGCGCTACTGCTAACACAACATGAGCAATCAAAATCATCGTTTCCATCATTACGCCTACTTCGTCGCCAACCTAGATTATGAACTAACTCGCGCTGCGCGACAGATCGCCACAAACTCTTCAGCCTTCAACGAGGCCCCGCCGACTAAACCGCCATCGATATCTGCCATCGAAAACAACGACTTAGCATTACCACCATTTACACTACCGCCATACACAATCACCAACTGCTCTGCGATTGACGGACTATGCTGCGCAACCTGCTGCCTGATTGCACAATGAATCTCTTGCGCTTGTTCAGGGGACGCCGTTTTACCGGTACCTATCGCCCAAACTGGCTCGTACGCTACAACCGCACCCTGCAGCGAATCAACACCATGAGCATCGATCACCGCACTCAGCTGAGATGCAATCACAGCTCCAGCCTGACCCTGCTCACGCTGCGCTAGCGTCTCACCAACACAAAGCACAGGAACCAAGCCCGCGGCCTTAACTGCAAGATATTTAGCAGCTATCTGGTCATCGGTCTCAGCGAACAAAGCGCGACGCTCCGAATGACCTAGCAACACATAACGACAACCTAACTCGCTCAGCATCGCCACCGAGTTTTCACCGGTATAAGCACCCGATTCAAATTCGCTAGTCGTTTGCGCGCCTAGTGCGATAGAACTATCACCGATCAGCGTACCGACCCGATCCAGATAAACCGCCGACGGAAAAACGGCCACATCAACACCGCCAAGGCCTGACAACTCAGTCTTAAGAGCCGCCACCAACTCAGAAACACTCTTTACAGAGCCATTCATTTTCCAGTTACCGGCAACTAACGGCTGACGCATCATTTCACCCTGTCTCTCAAGCGGGGCGCAATTCTAAACAAGTTGCTATTAAGTTACAAGCACGCGACGACAACAAACAACAGACATCAAAACAACGCCTAAACAGCCGATCAAACCTGTATCGCTAGCTCCACCGCGGCAGCCAACTGCTCAGTCAAACGACCTACCAGCTCGATATCCTGCCCCTCGACCATCACCCTAACCACCGGCTCGGTTCCCGAAGGTCGCAACAACACCCGACCACTCCCCGCCAACTCAGCTTCCACCTCGGCCACCGCCTGCTGCACCTTGGGCAGCAGTGTCGGATCACCCTTGCGTAACAGCCGCACATTAATCATCTGCTGCGGCAGTTTTTGCATCTGCGACTTTAACTCGGCCAGCGTTTTACCCTGCTGCACGATCGCCTTCAACACCTGCAGCGCCGCCACCACACCATCACCCGTCGTAGTCAAACTGCGACAGATGATATGCCCGGACGACTCGCCCCCCAGATCCCAATGATTACCTGCGAGCTCTTCCATCACATAACGGTCGCCAACATTAGCCCGCACAAAAGGAATATCATGCTTCTTAAGCGCCAACTCCATACCGAAGTTGCTCATCAAGGTACCAACCACACCGCCTTGGAACTGCCCCTCCTGCTTGAGAGCCAGCGCGATGATCACCAGCAGTTCGTCACCATCGACCAACTCTCCGTTATGATCAACCATAATCAACCGATCACCATCGCCATCGAATGCCACCCCAAGATCGGCCTGTTCAGCCACCACGATCTTGCGCATCACCTCAGGCGAAGTCGAACCGCAGTTTTCGTTGATATTGATACCATCAGGCGAGGTCGCTAGCTCCAACACCTCAGCACCCAGCTCGCTCAAAACCTTAGGCGCAATGTGATAGGTCGCACCGTTGGCGCAATCCACCACGATTCTTAATCCTTTCAAGCTCAAACCACGCGGCACGGTACCCTTGCAGAACTCGATATAACGACCTGCCGCATCGTCTAGCCGCCGCGCCTTACCCAGCGAGGCCGAATCAGCGGTCGTCATCTCCATATCCATCTGCGCTTCGATAGCCCGCTCAATTTCATCGGGAAGCTTGGTGCCGTTAGCCGAAAAGAACTTAATCCCATTATCAGCGTAAGCGTTATGCGAAGCACTGATAACGATACCGGCATCGGCCCGAAAGGTACGGGTTAGATAAGCGATCGCAGGTGTTGGCATCGGCCCCAGCAGCAAGGAATCGACACCCGCCGCCGCCAGCCCAGCCTCCAACGCAGACTCGAACATATAACCGGAGATACGGGTATCTTTACCGATCAATATCTTGCTTTTACCCTGGCGACCAAATACTTTGCCTGCCGCCCACCCCAGCTTCAATACAAAATCAGGTGTAATCGGATATTGCCCAACCTGACCGCGAATACCGTCGGTCCCAAAATACTTTTTTGTCACAACACTCTCCCTATACCGCCATCGAGGCGTTCATCACCGCCTGACAAACCTTAACCACATCATGCGTTGCAGCAACATCATGCACCCGCAAAATCCACGCACCCTGAGTCAACGCCATCACGGCAGCAGCAAGACTACCATAAAGCCGCTCATCGACAGGTTTGCCCAGCACCGATCCGATCATCGATTTACGCGAAATACCGACCAACACCGGCACCCCCAAACATTGCAATTGCTGCAACCGATTAAGCAGCAACAGATTATGCTGCTGGGTTTTGCCAAAACCAAAACCCGGATCAATCATCAACCGCTGATCACCGATCCCGGCATCTCGACAGAGATGCATCCGTCGACTCAAGAAATCAATCACTTCAGAAACGACCTGCTGATATTGCGGCGCCTGCTGCATGCTATCGGGCTGACCCTGCATATGCATCAAACAGACCGGCAACTGCGTATCGGCCGCCGCCTGCAGTGCACCAGGGCGCTGCAGCGCCCGAACATCGTTAATCAAACCGCAGCCAACCCGGGCCGACTCGACCATTACCACCGCCGTACTGGTATCAACCGAAACCACCACATCAAACTCTTTCACCAGCGCTTCGATCGCTGGTACAACTCGATCCAACTCCTGCTGTTCACCAACCGTCGCCGCACCGGGGCGAGTCGATTCACCACCAACATCCAACAAGGTCGCGCCCGCCTCAACCATCGACTCAGCACGCCTGAGCAACCCCGATAGATCTAACGCTTGCTGCTGATATAGCTGGCCTCCATCAGAGAACGAGTCAGGGGTTACATTCAGTATCCCCATCACCTGAGGCTGATCCCGCGGCAACGTCCGCGAACCGAACTGAAACAGTGAATCAGACATAACAGACACACCTTTGCATCATCAAGCTTCTCAACTAACCACGGCCACAAAAAAGGCCGGCCTAAGGCCGACCTTCCGTCAAACTACAACTCTCTCTATCAGTGAACCGGCTCATCCGGGCTTTCCAGATCAGAACCCTCGCTATCTAGATCATCCTGATCAGCATCCACCTCAGAATCTGCAGCCTGCTCACCAGCATCGCTGGCTTCTGCGTCCGGCGGCGTACTGTCGCTATCCTGCCACCCCTCAGGCTCACTGACCGGCTCACGCGCCATCAACTGGGAGATCTGATCACTGTCGATTGTTTCATACGTCATCAGGGCCTCGGTCATCGCTTCCAGAATATCGCGATTATCTTCCAACAACTGTTGCGCCCGCGCGTAACAAGCATCGATAGTCGAACGCACCTCTTCATCGATCAGCCGGGATGTTTCTCCGGAAAACCCCTTGGCCCCTTGGCCTGGCCCACGTCCAAACGGATCCGCATCCTCATCGTCATACAGCAGCGGCCCCAGCTTTTCAGACAATCCCCACTTGGTTGCCATATTTCGCGCCAGCTGAGTCGCCCGCTGAATATCGTTAGAGGCACCGGTCGTGACGCCATTGGCGCCCAATGTCATCTCTTCCGCAATTCGCCCACCATAGAGACTGCAGATCTGACTCAGAATCGACTGCTTAGACAAACTGTAACGATCCTCTTCCGGCAGGAACATGGTGACGCCCAACGCACGACCACGCGGAATGATCGACACCTTGTAGACCGGATCATGATCAGGCACCAGACGACCGACAATGGCATGACCCGACTCGTGATAAGCCGTATTAAGGCGCTCGGCATGCGACATCACCATCGAACGACGCTCAGCCCCCATCAACACTTTATCCTTAGCCTTTTCGAACTGCTCCATACCTACAGTCCGCTTACCACCACGAGCCGCAAACAGAGCCGCCTCGTTGACCAGATTGGCTAGATCAGCACCAGAAAAGCCTGGTGTTCCGCGCGCAATCAGATCAGGTTTAACATCGTCCCCCATAGGAACCTTGCGCATATGAACCTTAAGAATCTGTTCACGACCACGGATATCCGGCAAACCAACGACCACCTGACGGTCGAATCGT
>JBFFKD010000247.1:0-4646 GCA_041555595.1 Motiliproteus sp. | reverse complement strand
TGAATTTTTGAAGTGGTTGATAGCTTTGTTGCGCCCCAACCGGGCGCGCTCCGCCATATCCTTAAGAATCCTAGGCGGCCCCTGCTGCTTGATCGGCTACGCCGATTTCATTCGGTACATCCTGTACATCACCCTCCGGGCAGCCTACGGCTGTGCAAATTGGCTTTCCTGCCAATTTGTCACTGCGCGTTTCGCTGGCATATGGGCTCGGCGGAAACTCACTCGCTACGCTCCCTCAAACAACCGCCTTCGCTGATCCATATACCAACTGCAATGCTCGTCTGCGCAGAAAGGGGAGATGGCTGCCAGCCTGTTGTTTCTGTGGAACGTCTCAGATCCAAAAAAATTGTATATCGAATGGTTTACGATCTCAGATGCCGCGCCACGCCGATCAGGGATGCACCCTAATCCCCCATTCGAAGACGATAAAGCCCTGGCTGAATCAGGCCCGTCAGGGTCGAGTCATGGATGACTCGCCGGGTAGTCTGGGCAGGGATGCGCTGTCTACCCGCCTCAGGCAGGGTTTTATAGCGCCGCAGGCGCGTACCCGTAGGGCGTATTCGCAGGGGTCGCCTGGGGTTTTAAGGGAATGGCGATTCATTCCCTTTAACCGCCCGGCAGGGGCGGAATAAAGCTGTCAGGCCACCGCATTATTGAGCTAAGACACCCAAGCGCATCAGCAACAGGAGGTCTGCTTCGCTGTCGAAACAAGAGTTCAACAACGGTATTCCAACGTCATCCAGCCCCCACAAGGCAGGGTCTGAGCATGCTCTGCACCAAATAAACTTATCAAGCCTTCCCCTAACCCGCGAAGAACCGTAAATAAGGGGGACGGTTCAGATATCCAAACCGGGGTATCTCTGCAGCCCGTCTAAGCCTTTGATTAAATCCAGTAGCGCTTCTGCAAGGCCTGATCTGCTAGCAGGTTGTTGAAAAGCGTTAGCGAGGTCGTTTTTAGCGACCTATCAGCAAAGCAGGTAGATTTTAACCAACCTGTTAGGGGGCTTGATCAGAGCCACTCTAAGGCTCTCGTTACAATTTCACTATCGACGTTGCTTATCTAAAATCTAACGTCTTACGGCCATTAAGAAAGAGCCACTATTGGGCGCGCACGTGGCAGGATTTTAGTGTCGGTGTCTTAGCCTCTTTGCTGGTCCGATCAAGACATGAGGTTAGCGAACGTCGTAGCCGTCAGCCTGGCGGTCGGCGTGATAGGACGATCGAACCATCGGACCGGCAGCGACGTTGTCGAATCCAAGGTCGTAGCCGATGCTCTCAAGCTCGGCAAACTCCTCCGGGGTAACATAGCGTTCAACCGCCAGGTGGTGACGGCTGGGCTGCAGATACTGCCCGATGGTGATCATCTCGACCCCATGGGCGCGCAGATCCTGCATCACTTCGACGATCTCCACCAGCGTCTCGCCCAGCCCCACCATCAACCCAGACTTGGTCACTACCTCAGGGTGGTTGGCTTTAAAGCGCTTGAGCAGATTGAGTGACCAGAGGTAATCGGCTCCGGGGCGACAGCTGTCGTACAGTCGCGGCACCGTTTCCAAGTTGTGATTCAGTACATCAGGCGGGTTGGTCGCGAGCGCTTCCAGTGCCCGGTCCATCTTGCCACGAAAATCGGGTACCAATGTTTCGATTCGGGTCAGTGGGTTGCGTTTGCGTGTTTCACGAACGCAGGCGGAGAAATGGGCGGCACCGCCATCACGCAGGTCATCGCGGTCGACCGAGGTGATCACCGCGTATTTCAACCCGAGTGAGCGGATGTTCCGCGACATCTCTACTGGCTCGTCGGAGTTGAGCGCCATCGGCTTGCCGTGAGCGACATCGCAGAATGGGCAGCGACGGGTACAGATCGCCCCCATGATCATAAAGGTGGCGGTTTTTTTGCTGAAGCATTCAGCCAGGTTGGGACATGAAGCTTGCTCGCAGACCGTGTTTAGATTTTTCGCTCGCAACTCGGCCTTAACCGCCGCTACGTTGGCATTGCTGCGGGCGTCGATCCGGATCCACTCAGGCTTGCGCAATCGCGTGCGTTGCGGATCTGGCTTGTGCTTGAGCCGGGCCATCTTGGACTCACCCTTGAGCTGTTGCAGTGAATCGGTGGGTTGTAGCTCGATGGCGTCTATCTGTTGCATGCAGGCCTCCGGGTGGTTTTATGGCTGGGTTGTCAGTGAAAGAATCAGAATAGGCAAGACAGGGTGTTATCGGATGGAAAATCGGATAGAAAAAGCCTGGGCGATTAGCTGGAGATACCAACAGGTGCCAATCGCCCAGGAAACCGCTTCTAACCAAAAGTGTTGATCGGTACCGGGGCGAACCCCGGTTGTGCGTGCTGTTAACCGTGCTGCTGTTATCTACGCAGCTGTTGACCGGGATGCTCTTAACCTCGACTCTCTACCCACGAAAATAGCGCTGCTCAACAAACGGCGCCTTGGCGACATTCATCGGTAGCTTCTTACCCCGAACCAGCGCGAACACTTCTGTCTCCAGCGCAGCATATTCGGTGGCGACATAGCCCATCGCCACCGGGGTGCCGATACTAGGGCCGAAGCTGCCGCTGGTGACGATGCCGACCGGCTCGCCCTGGTCGTTGACCAGTTCGGCACCTTCGCGAATTGGCGCCTTACCCTGTCCGATCAGGCCGACGCGCTTGCGGTTGACTTGCTTGGTTTGGATCTGGTCTAGGATAATATCGGCGCCGGGGAAGCCACCTTCACGCTCACCTTCGGCCCGACGGCACTTGCTGATCGCCCACAGCAGACTGGCTTCGACTGGCGTGGTGGTGGTGTCAATATCGTGGCCGTACAGGCACAGTCCCGATTCGAGTCGCAGCGAGTCACGAGCGCCCAAGCCAATGAACTCGACTTCGGGTTGCGCCAGCAGTAAACGCGCGATACGGTCGGCATCGGCTGCCGGGATCGAGATCTCAAAGCCGTCTTCACCGGTGTAGCCGGCTCGGCCGATCAGACAGTCTACGCCGTCGATGCGGATCTCACGTGAGTCCATAAACACCATATCGGCAACCGATGGCTCTATCCGGGCCAGCGCCTCGGCTGCTTTGGGGCCTTGCAGTGCCAGCAGGGCGCGCTCTTCGAGTACTTCGATCTCGACATTGCTGCCAAGGTTGGCGCGCATGTGGGCGATATCCTGCTCCTTACAGGCGGCGTTAACGACCACGAACAGCTTGTCGCCCAGATTGCTGACCATCAGGTCGTCCATGATGCCGCCGGCATCGTTGGTGAATAGCGCGTAACGTTGCTTGCCCAGCGGCAGGTCGATGATATCAACGGGTACCAGGCTCTCTAGCGCCGCAGCGGCATTGTCACCGGTCAGCAGTACCTGACCCATGTGTGACACATCGAATAAACCGGCTGCTTCGCGGGTATGCAGATGTTCTTTCTTGACCCCCATCGGATACTGCACCGGCATAGCGTAACCGGCGAAGGGGACCATCTTGCCACCCAGTTCCAAGTGCAGGTCATAGAAGGGGGTTTTTGCCAGTGTTTGGTTAGATGCCGTCATGGAACTCTCCTGAATGGATTGGTGCACCTAGATGCGTTTCGATGTCAGCATTGGGCGGTTGTTGTACTTGGGCCGCCTAATACTCGAGTCGATCACTAGGGTGCGGGTATGCGATCTGTTTTGTGGGTTTTTGAATAGATCACCAAGCGATGGTGTATTCGAAAACCCCGACGGTGAGGGCATTCGTCCCCACCGTGCGGTGCTTTAAATCCTGGTTAAGACTGGGTTTGAGCGCCTGATGCGTCGAGCATCTGCCGTTCGAAGTACTCGCGGGTCAGCTTGAATACCACCGGGCTCAACAGTGCCAGAGCAATCAGGTTGGGGATCGCCATCATCGCGTTGAGGGTGTCGGCCAGCAACCAGACGAAGTCCAGACTCACGACCGTGCCCACAGGAACGGCCAGGATCCACAGTACCCGGAACGGCACGATGATCTTGACGCCGAACAGGTACTCGGCGCAGCGCTCACCGTAAACACTCCAACCCAGGATGGTGGTGAAGGCGAAGATCGCCAGCGAGATCGCCACCAGGTAGTTCCCGACACCCGGCAGTGCATCGGCGAAAGCGGCCGATGTGAGTGCAGCGCCGGATTCGCCACCGGTCCACAAGCCCGAAGTGATGATCACCAGTCCGGTGATCGAACAGATGATCAGGGTGTCGATGAACGTGCCCAGCATCGCGATCAGACCCTGACGGACCGGATCTTTAGTCTGCGCCGAGGCGTGTGCAATCGGCGCACTACCCAAACCGGCTTCGTTAGAGAAGACACCCCGAGCGACACCAAAGCGGATCGCCATCCACACAGCGGCACCGGCAAAACCACCTTCGGCAGCGGTATCGGTGAAAGCGTGGGTGAAGATCAGATCCAGCGCATGCGGAATGGCATCGGCATTGATCGCCAGTACCACCAGACCCGCCACCAGGTAAGCGATCGCCATAAAGGGCACCAGATAGCCGGCGACGTTGCCGATCCGCTTGATACCACCGATCAGAACCGCACCGGTGAGTACCATCAGCACGATTCCAGTGATCCACATCGGTACACCGAAGTTGGTCTCGATCACGTTAGCCACTGAGTTGGACTGTACGGTGTTACCGATGCCGAAGCCGGCGAT
>JBFFKD010000246.1:0-4656 GCA_041555595.1 Motiliproteus sp. | reverse complement strand
AGTCGAGGTTCGAGGGTCTGGGTATAGCTTTGATCGTTAAAGTCGAAATAACGGTCAAAATAGAGGCCGCTGTCGACGCTGAGCATGGGTACTGTGCGAGAAGGGACATCACTGGTGGTGGTAGGCTGATTGGATAGTATGTATTCGGTATGGGTTAGCTTGATGGCCGGACGCAGGTATCCCCAAGGGCGGTCGTAGCGCAACTTTAACGAGCTCTCCAGATGAGCGCGGGTGCCGGAGGTGCGCTTGAGGCCGACAAAGCCGGTCGGATCACGGTCGAACTGGGTCAGGTCGCTGAGCAGCTCTATGTTAAACCAGTCCTGATCAAAATCGGGGGAGCCGCTGAGTCGCAGCGCCGGTAATTTACGGTAGGGTCTCTCTGCCTCAGAGTCGACGGTCTGGTAGTCGTGTAGCTGGGCGTCAAAAATCAGCCGCTGGCCGCGATAGTGCACTTCGGCGATCTTGTCCAGGTGCGACTGCTCGCTCAGATCCAGGTTAGTCCCCAGATCGTCGAAGTAGTCGCTGTCGCTGACCGCGGTGTAATCGATTCGGCTGCTCCAGTTTTGAGCCGGTGAACCGCTGTGGTCAAACCCGAGCAGCCAGCGCTCGTCGCCACTCTTTTCGGTGTCTTCGGGCAGATAGCCAACGCCGAGTACAAAGTTGCCAAAGGTGTCGAGATAGCGGAATTCGTTTTCGACCATATCACCACGCTGACCGATATGGCGCAGGGTCAGGGTGTCGTCGTAATTGGGGGCGATGTTGAAATAGTAGGGTTGGGTATAGTCGATGCCGCCGCCGGAGGTGAAGCCCAGCTTGGGGAACAGCAGCCCCGACATCCGCGCGCTGGTGATCGGGAAGGTCATGTAGGGGATGTAAAATACCGGGATATCGGCCACCCGCAAGGTGGCGTGGGTGACCTCGCCCAGGCCGGTCTCTTTGTGCAGTACGATCTTGCTACCGTTGATGCTCCAGGAGTCGTTGCCGGGCTGGCAGCTGGTGTATGCGCCTTGGTGGATAAACAGGTCGTTACCGCTACGAACAATCTGGTCGGCCGAACCGCGCAGGTGGCGAGAATGAAACACGAACTGGGCTTGGTCAATGGTGGCCTCGCTGGTTGCGGTATCGACTTGGGCGCGCTCGCCCAGCAGTAACAGCCCCGGTTCGCGGATCTGGATCAGACCGCTGAGTTCGGCCTGCTGGCTACGGTGGTTGAGCCTCGCTCGTTGGCTGGAAGCGCGGCTGTTGCCCTTTTGTAGATAAATATCGCCAAAGAGTTCGGTGATCGAATCGTTGAGGGTGCGGCTGAAATCGGCTTGTACTGTAAATGGCAGATCTTCAGCGGCGATGCCGGTTTTGGCATCGAATGCGGGTTGGATATAGCTGCCGTCGCAGTGCGACAGTGGCGATATGCCATCGGGGTTGGGGTACCAGTCCAGAAAAGCAAACGGTGCTTGGGCGAATAAACTCTCTGCTTGATCGATGCCGTCTGGGGTGGATGCCTCGCGGCCGTTTTTTTGCCACTGCTGACGCGCCTGTTGTTGGTCGCCCAGTACTTTTGCTTGGGTGGCATAAGCCTCGGGGTATGCTTGGCGGAAGCGGTTGTCGGCTGGGTCGAGTTCAATCCCTTTACGGGTAGTGCGGTGCTGTTCTAGCTGTTTGGGGCCCTGCTGGCAATTCCAGTCATCGCCGTCGGCGGTGCAGATCCAGGCTGAATCGGCATGCGAGTAGCGCAGGGCGGTTGAGGCTGCCCGTTTTTGCGCCTGGCTGGTCGTGGTGTTATCGAGCTTAGCTGGAGTTTCCGGTTCGGCCCAAACCGCTGCACTGCAAGCGCTGAATGCCAGGCTGATAAGCAGCCCGCGCAGGCGGGTAGTCGATAGGGCAAGCATAGCGTAGGTCGGTGCTCCTTCAACAGCTGGGTAACCGAGGCGTTAAGACCTCTGTCCGAAGGTGTTGGGTTTCTTGTAAGATGCGCGCAGTAGCGAATGGAGGTCGGCTTATTGACCGGATTCGTATCATCAGAATTCTGTGCTGCGCATAATAAAGCATCCGCCCAGAACGGGGAAATTTTTCGCTGCACGATTACCGGTATTTTATCGTTGGCAGCAAGGATTCGTACTGATCGCTGCCGGTTAATGGATTCAGTCATCGAAAACAGGACATTTTTATCGTGCAACAGCAACAATCAGCGGGCGCCGACCCGCGTCAACAGCAGCTAAGTCGATGGCTCGTTGGTGCGTTTGAACAGCTGGGGATTGATTTAGATCCTGACTGGCGGTTGTCAGCAGTATCGGGTGATGCAAGCTTTCGCCGCTACTTTCGGGTTCATAGCCATAATTTAAGCTGGATCGCGGTCGACGCTCCTGCCGATAAGGAGGACAGCGCCCCATTTGTGGCGATCGCCCAGGCATGGGAACCCTTGGATATCCATGCCCCGCAAGTGTATCTGGCGGATCTGGAGCAGGGCTTTATGTTGCTGTCCGATCTGGGTGATCGTCTGTATCTCGATCATCTCGATGCGGCGGACACCGCCACCGCCGACCGACTATACCCCCAGGCGATGCAGACACTGACCCATATTCAGCAGTGCAAAACGATTTTGGGGCAGCCGTTACCGCCCTACGATCGGGAGCTGTTAGAGCGCGAGATGGCGCTGTTTCGTGATTGGTTTGTCGGTCAGCAGTTGGCGCTGACGTTGACCGCCTACGAGCAGAAGTTACTCGATGCCTTGTTCGAGAGCCTGGTGGAGTCGGCTCATGCGCAACCGCAGGTTTGTGTGCACCGCGATTATCACAGCCGCAATTTGATGCTGATCGACGGTTCGGCACCGGGGGTGATCGATTTTCAGGACGCGGTCTGGGGGCCGATCACTTACGATCTGGTTTCGTTGCTGCGTGATTGCTATGTCGCCTGGCCTGCTGCCGATGTTCGTCGTTGGGCATTGAGTTATGCTGAGTTGGCGCAGCAGGCCGGGCTGATGGAAGCGGTGTCGTCGACGCGCTTTATCGGTTGGTTCGATCGGATGGGGATGCAGCGTCATCTCAAGGTGCTGGGGATCTTTTCACGGCTTAATATTCGTGATGGCAAGCCCGGGTATCTTGGCGACATCCCCCGTACGCTCAACTACTTGCGCCAGGCCGCCGAGGGTTACCCTGAGTATCAGGAGTTTGTTCGCTGGATTGACCAGCGGCTGATTCCGGCGATGGAGGTTAGCGGCCTGTTTGACTTGACGCTGCTGGAGCCACGCGGCTGATGCGGGCGATGATTCTGGCGGCCGGACTCGGTACCCGGATGCGGCCGCTGACCGATCATTGTCCTAAACCGTTGCTGCCGGTGGCCGGACGGCCGTTGATTGTCCACCATATAGAACGGTTGGCGAGAGCGGGTATTACCGAGCTGGTGATCAACATCAGCCATCTGGGAGAGCAGATCGAAGCGGCGCTGGGAAACGGTGATCGTTGGGGCGTATCGATCCAATATTCCCCTGAAATTGAGCCGTTGGAAACTGCCGGCGGGTTGGTACAGGCGTTACCGTTGCTAGCTGATAGCGATGATCGACCGTTTCTGGTGATCAACGGTGATATCTGGTGCGATGCCAAACTGGAATCTTTCATTGACCTGCCGATGCATGAGGATCTGAAGGCGCATCTGCTATTGGTCGATAATCCTGATCACAACCGGCAGGGTGACTTTGAATTGATCGATGGACGGGTTAACAATGCCGGTGATCAGTTACTCACATTTGCCGGTATTAGCCTGCTGCGACCCAGTTTGTTGTCCGGTTACAGCCCGGGTAAGCGACCATTAGCGCCGTTGTTGCGCGATGCGATCGTGCAGGGTCGGGTCAGCGGCGAGCAACACCACGGTTATTGGATCGACGTCGGCACTCCGGCACGGTTAGCCGTACTTGAACAACGACTGGCTGCGCTAGAATCGTGCCCATAACCTTCACAATTGGATCCAGATAATTGATGATGCAGCCACTACGGTTGGCTGGATCGACGACAGAGAATAGATGATGAATCCACAACTACTGGGCCGATTAGCGTTTCAGAACCGCACCGGGCTGCTGATAGGCGGCTTGGTTGGCGTCTTTAGCGGCGGCCTGTTCGGATTGCTGTTCGGCGCCTTTATCGGTTACAGCATCCAGCAGATGTTGATCGGAGTGAAGATCGGCGCGCTGAGTCCGCAGCAGGCGTTCTTCGAGGCCACTTTCGCGGTGATGGGCAAGGTGGCCAAGGCCGATGGTCGGGTGTCGGAGAGTGAGATTCGTTACGCCCGCGATGTCATGGCGCGGATGAATCTGTCTGAGGCGCAGCGTCAGGAAGCGATCGCGTTATTTAATCGTGGTAAAGAGAACGACTTTGATATCGCTACGCTGATGAAACCGCTGGCGAGGATGATTCGCCATCGCAGTAATCTTAAGCAGATGTTTGTTGAGATTCAGTTGCAGGCTGCCTTTGCTGACGGCGAAGTGTCGCAGGTCGAGTTGGGTCCGATCCAGCAAGTTTGCTCGATGCTGGAGATCAGCTACCAGGATCTGGAGTTGATTTTGCGACGTTGTCAGGCTGAGCACGCTTTTGCAGATCAATCTTACCGGGCACACCAGCAAGGCTTTAGCAACGATTCTGGATTGCTAGAGCAGGCATATGGGGTGCT
>JBFFKD010000245.1:0-4658 GCA_041555595.1 Motiliproteus sp. | reverse complement strand
CTACTGGTGATGCTGACCCTTTGGGGCGTTACCGGCCTGACCGACGGCACCCTGTCGACTCTTCTCTACCAAGGTAGCGCTGCGCTGCTGGATCAGTTCGACTGGCAGCGGTTCGGCTTGATCAGTCTGGCTGTCGGCGGCACCGTGTTGTGCGCCATCGTCTACAAGTGGCTGCAGCTGACAGAAGGCGGCAAGGCGGTGGCCGAATCGCTGGGCGGTGACAGGATTCAACCCAACACCGACAATGCCGAACACAGGCGGGCTCTGAATGTAGTCGAGGAGATGGCATTGGCGTCCGGGATGCCAGTGCCGCCGGTCTACCTGTTAAACCATGAGCTGGGCATCAACGCCTTTGCAGCCGGCAACACACCGGCCGATGCGGTGATCGGCCTGACCCAGGGCAGCGTAGAGCGACTGAGCCGATCTCAGCTACAAGGGGTGGTAGCGCACGAGTTCAGCCATATTCTCAACGGTGATATGCGCCTGAATTTACGTTTAATCGCCATTTTGCACGGCATCGTCTTTCTCGGTTCCGTCGGTGGGCTGTTATTGCGCTTCGGCGCTGGCTCCCGCTCCGGCAGCCGCAGGAGTTCGAATAAAGGCGGTAGCCCACATCTGGCACTACTGGGGTTCGGACTGCTGATTATTGGCTGGATCGGCACCTTCTTCGGGCGTTTGATCAAAGCCTCGGTCAGTCGCCAGCGTGAGTTTCTAGCCGACGCCTCCGCCATCCAGTTCACTCGCAATCCACAAGGGATCGCCGACGCCCTGAAGGTGATCGGCGGTCACCAGCAAAAAGCACTAATGACCAACCCCAACTGCGACAACCTCAGCCACCTGTTCTTCGGTCAGTCGTTAAAACGACTATCCGGACTCTACGCTACCCACCCGCCACTGCTTGATCGAATTTTCAAACTCCAGCCCGATTGGGATGGCAGTTACATCTACCCCAAACCCAGCCAGATCAAACGTCAGCAGCAGCGCCTGGATGAGCAACACGAGCTAAGGCGTAAGCAGGCACTGCAACTCGGAGTGGTGTTGGCAGGTGGCGAACTGATAGATACGCCATCGACCGACAGCCCTGTGCAATCGATGCGTACCGAGATCGACCACTTACCCGCCGCACTTCAAGCGCAAGTTCATGAACCGCTGGGAGCGATGGCACTGGTAATCGGCCTGTTGCTCAGCGACCAAGCCGAGGTACTGACCAAACAACTGGCATTAATCGAGCGGCTGCCCGCTAGAGGATTAGCCCAACTATGTCAGCAACTCCGCCCTGAACTCATTCGACTGAGCCGCCCGCTGCATCTGCCATTAGCTCAGCTGTGCCTGCCTGCGCTGAAATGCCTGTCGGCCGAACAGTACCCCATCTTTAAGCGAACGCTGCTACTGCTGATTCGGGCCGATCAACAGACAGAGCTGTTCGAATGGTGTCTGTATCAAGTGATCCAGCACTACCTAGCGCCAGAGTTTGAGGCCGTCAATCCGCGCCCCGCACGCCATAACCAACCACAACAACTTAGCCACGAGTACCAACTGGTGATGTCGCTACTGGCGCATAATGGCCATAGCAAACTGCAGGATGCCGAACGAGGTTTTAACCGGGGGATTGCCAGTGTCGGACTATACAACTTACGATTACTGCCGCCAGCCGAGTGCGCGTTGCCGGCGTTTATCAAGGGGGTGACTCGACTGGCCGACAGCAAACCGCTACTCAAGAGCCGATTGCTGCGAGGGCTGGAGCTGTGTATCAAGCACGATAAGCAGGTCACCGCCCTTGAGACCGAGATCATCAGCGCCATTGCCGCAGTGATGGATTGCCCGCAACCGAAGCTATCTTGATGCGATCAAGGGTGGTTTAGCTCTGAGGAGTCACGATAGATAGGTAAAGGAAGCCAACAACTATCAGAAGCGATCGCCCTGGCGCTCATTCTCCAGCGCAATGGCAATGATTTTGGAATAGAGGCTAATATACCGAACCAGCAGTTCCTGATAGCGCGGACTGTCCTGGGATAGCTGCTTAAAATGATTAGCATCACGAATTACCCGCTCCAAGAAATGCAGGTCAAACTCACCCAGCAGTTCGCCCCGATCGACCGACCGCTTCAACGCCAAAATGCGAGGCAAGCGGTGACTGTTAAAGCGTCCTATCAGAACGGCCAGGGTAGCCTCATTGGCCGACGAGAAATCCATTAATGTTTATCCAAAGTAACGGTGAATCGAATAGCAGCCCAACCATGAACTGAATCATGCGCCTCGATAAATACTCTATCGATATCATCAGGCAGACTGACACCAGTCAGGCTGCGAGTAAAAGGCTGTTGCTGTTCATGCGGATGATACAGAATCCGTTGGCCCAATACATTCCCTTTGGCATCAATGATCTGCCAACGGTCAGCGTAATGATCCCAACCGCTATCACGGTGCTGAAGGGTGACATCGAACCGCCACTGCCCAGCTTGGCGCTGCCCAGAGGCATCAACAATGGTTACATCCCCAGCCTCTGCCATACGAACCAGCACTGATAGACCGATCAACAACATCGGGATGAAACCAGACCTCATCACCATTTCCTACGATCAATCCATTGGTTCAGCTCTGCCCCGTCTTTGCTAGGTCGATCTGCTGCTGCTTCCACTGCCGGTGCTCGCTAATCAGTTTAACCACCTCATCAATATCATCGGTGACGGTGATGATATCCAGATCCCCAGGAGAGATCAGTCCCTGCTTGAGTACCGACGATTCGATCCAGTCCATCAACCCTTGCCAAAATTCGCGACCGAAGAGAATTAGCGGCATGGGGTAGACCTTCAGCGTCTGCATCAGCGTCAATGCTTCAAAGAACTCATCCAGAGTGCCATAGCCACCTGGCATACAGACATAACCAACCGAATACTTAACGAACATCGCCTTGCGAGCGAAGAAGTAACGAAACTCCAATGAACGGTTTTGATACGGATTCGGCGTTTGCTCCATTGGCAGCTGAATATTCAACCCCACCGACAACCGACCCGCCTCGTGCGCGCCCTTATTTCCCGCTTCCATTATCCCTGGGCCACCACCGGTGATGATGGTAAACCCTTCCTCGGCCAGCCGTCGCGATAGTTCAACCGCTTGCTGATAGTAGGGTGAATCAGCTGGGGTACGGGCCGAACCAAAAACCGATACGCCAAAACCAATATCGGACAGCCGATCATAACCTTCGGTAAATTCGGCCAGAATACGAAACAAACGCCAGGTTTCTTCACCTTTAAGATCTTGAATCATTGGAATATATTTCCTGTATTCAGATGATCGATTAAGAATAGGTAGAGTATAGGCAAAGCTATTAGGGGATTGGAATAGAAACTATCTACCCTCAAATACCACCCCTTGATAGCTTGCTGATTTCAAACATCAAATTAACATAAACCTACAAACTAAAGCACATACAGCACCAAAAGAGTCTGTTAGAGTGGCGCGTTATAGCGGACAGGGACTAGTCTCTAAACTCTACTTACACATTGGCTCTGGCCACCTATATGAGAGACGTTATGGCAGGCAATTTCAAACGCGGTCGCGGCCGCGCACAGAACCCTAAGCTGATCGGCCGCGGTGAACTCCAAGCGGTCGAGACCACAGGCCCACATAATGACTGGGTCGGTATGCCACCCTACTTCACCCACACCCTGACCATCGATGGCGAGCCCTACCACTACATTTCGGGTGATAAAGCGCTGGAGATCGAACTGGGCAAAACAGTGACCTTCCGCTACAAGGAAGCCAAGACCATGAAGATGATCGATAAGCGCTCGTTGGGAGTCGTGATCGATCCAAGCGAGTTGGGCTGAGCTCAATAGCACCTGTCCGCTAGAACGCCTCCATTCAAGCAGGCAAGTCATCGATCGAACCCGTAGATGCCGCGATTAGCTTAACTAAAGCGCTCTGATATGATCTCTTGTGAAAAACACGACTACATCGAAATCGCCTCTACCTATCACCTCAGGGTGGAGCTGATATTCAAACACGGCGGTCGCTTAAGCGGGATCGCTCAGGACACCACACTAAATCCAGATCGGGAGGAGTGCTTGGAGTTACTGAACGATAGTGGAGAACCGGTACTGGTAGTATTGGATCAATTGAGTCGCATGCGGGCGCTAATCGACAACCCTTACCTTGGTGAGATTAGGCTGGATAAACCCCACTGAATTAAACGCAGTGGGCGGTTGATGGTCGCAGCCTTTCCAAGGCTCCACAATCCACAATGGAGCTTAAGAACTCAGTAAGGGCCTAGGTCTCAATTCCTGTATAAACCCAAAAAGGATACCAAGCCTCATCAACAAAAAAAGGGGCGAAACCTCTCGGTTTCGCCCCTTTTTGACTTCTCTCAGCCAATTAAGGCGAGAGGGTTGACCTGTATTGAACTCGCAACAGGCCAAATAATGATCAAATCATTAGATAGCTTCGATGTTCTCAGCTTGTGGGCCTTTCTGGCCTTGAGTAACAGCGAACTGGACTCGCTGGCCTTCAGCTAAGGTTTTGAAACCTGAACCAGCAATAGCGCTGAAATGAGCAAAAACGTCTGGACCAGACTCCTGCTCGATAAAACCAAAACCTTTAGCTTCGTTGAACCACTTAACGGTGCCAGTAGTAGTAGACATATTATGTATCCTGTTTAT
>JBFFKD010000244.1:0-4663 GCA_041555595.1 Motiliproteus sp. | reverse complement strand
ATGGATGGTATGCCTCGGGAGCTATGGATGGCGGTAGAGGCGATATCCAGGGATGGATGGTATGCCTTGAGAGCTATGGATGGCGGTAGGGGCGATAGCCAGGATGGATTGATAGATAAGGTTCCAGTTTTGTCTGTATTGCTGTCATCCCTGTTGGTCTTAGCACTGAGAGGGAGGGTGGCAATAAAGGCGATCTGTGCCCGATACTGATGGATAATACCGATGGATGACCTGTTCTTTATCCTCTCCAAAGTGATCTGGTCTTTCGCCAGACCCGATCACCTGTTGCTGTTGTTGCTGACTTTGTCGGTGCTGTCGTTGAGCTGGGGCAGTGCTAAGAAACGCGCCCGGCGCTGGTCGTTGGGGCTGTTGGTTATGGTTTGGCTGGTGGCGCTAGTGCCGATTGGCAAGGGCTTGTTGGCACCGCTGGAGCAGCGCTTTGCCGTTCCTCAGCAACTCGATCAGACCCGGTTGGCAGGGATTATCGTGCTGGGCGGGGCTGAGAAACTGTCGACGATGCGGTTGTATCAGCGGGCTGAGTTTACCGAAGCGGCCGAGCGGGTGATGGCGGTGCCGGAACTGGCACAACGATTCCCCGAGCTACCGATCATCTACAGCTGTGGTTCGGGCTGGTTGCTTGAACCGGAGATCAAGGGTGCTGATTACACCAAGCTCTATTTTGATGCGATGGGGCTAGATGGACGGGTGCTGTACGAGCGTCAATCGCGTAATACCTATGAGAACGCAACCTTGAGTCGGGCGTTGGCCGGTGAGCTGATCAACGGTACCTGGCTGCTAGTCACCTCTGCGTTCCATATGCCGCGTTCGGTCGGAGTGTTTCGGCAACAAGGCTGGACGGTGCTGCCGTACCCGGTCGATTTCCGTGGCCAGCCGTTATCCGAGCTGGGTGTTTTTTTCAGCCTGAGCGATAACCTTAGTGATCTGGTGATGGCGGTTCGCGAGTGGACAGGCTTATTAGCCTACCGACTGAGCGGAAAAACAGAGCAGATGCTACCGATAGAAGCGAAACAATTCGAGTCGATCCGCTCTTTCAGCGCGCAGGCCCCGGCGGAGTTGGGCAGGGCAGGGCTGGGTGATGCCGAGATAAATTCAACCGTTACACCAAACAAGGCGCAACCGCATGATGGATAAGCAGATCGTCCGACGTCCCGAGCAGGTCGTTGAGGGGCTGGCTCAGTCCGAACTAGCGCCGTTGTTGCAGCGGATCTACAGCAGTCGAGGGATCTCCGAGGTTTGTGAACTGGATCATTCGCTTAAAGGCCTGCTTCCCTACACCAGCCTGCGCGATATCGAACCGGCGGTGGCGCAGATCGGTCGTGCGATCGAGCAGGGACAGCGGATCCTGGTGGTCGGAGATTTTGACTGCGACGGTGCCACCAGTTCGGCGCTGGCAGTACTGGCGTTGCGGGCGTTCGGTGCCGGCTGGGTCAGTTATCTCGTGCCGAATCGATTTGAATTTGGCTACGGTTTGAGCCCCGAAATCGTCGAGGTAGCGCGGCAGCAGTCGCCCGATCTGTTAATAACGGTCGATAACGGCATCTCTAGTATTGATGGAGTCAAAGCGGCTAAAGAGGCGGGTATTAAGGTGGTTGTGACCGATCATCACTTGCCGGGCGACAGCCTGCCCGACGCCGATGCGCTGGTAAACCCGAATCAGCAGGGTTGTGATTTTAGCGCCAAAAATACCTGCGGCGTGGGGGTGATCTTCTACGTGATGACAGCCGTCTGTCGTTATCTGCAACAGCAGGACTGGTTTGAACGACAGCAACTGACAGTGCCGAAAATGGCTGAATTCCTTGATCTGGTGGCGTTGGGTACCGTCGCCGATGTGGTGCCGCTGGATCACAATAACCGGATTCTGGTGGCGCAGGGGCTCAAGCGGATTCAGGCTGGGCGTGCGCGTCCCGGTATTCTTGCGCTGATCGAAATAGCGGGCAAGTCGCCGCAAAAGCTGGTCGCCGCCGATATGGGCTTTGCCATCGCTCCGCGACTCAACGCAGCCGGGCGGCTGGAAGATATGTCGATTGGAATTGAGTGCCTGCTGTCGCAAAGTTACGACGAGGCTCGTCGGTTGGCGCTGCAGCTCGACGAGCTGAACCAGGATCGCAAGCATATCGAGCAACAGATGCAGCAGCAGGCGTTGCAGATTCTAGCAGAGATCGAATTGGCGGACGATCAGAGTCTGCCGTACGGTGTGACGCTTTTTGATCCGGAATGGCACGAAGGTGTGATCGGTATTCTGGCTTCGAGGATTAAAGAGCGATTACACCGGCCGGTGATCGCCTTTGCTCAAGCTGAAGGTGGGCAGGTTAAAGGCTCGGCCCGGTCGATACCGGGGCTGCATATCCGCGATGTACTTGATGCGGTCGCGGCCAGTCAGCCACAGTTGCTGAACAAGTTTGGTGGCCATGCGATGGCGGCCGGCATGAGTCTGGATCGTGATAAATTTGAGCTGTTTCAACAGGCCTTTGATGCTGAAGTACGGCGTCGGTTGAAGCCAGAACAGTTGCAGGCACAGGTCCAATCCGATGGCGCCTTGACAGTCGCCGAGATGTCGCTGGAGACCGCTCAGTTGCTTCGCTCGGGCGGTCCTTGGGGGCAGCTGTTTCCAGAACCGCTGTTCGATGGAGTATTCGAGCTGGTGCAGCAGCGGATCGTCGGTGAGCGGCATCTGAAGCTGGTGTTGGCCGAACCGGATAATCGAAACGGCTTTTGTGTCGATGCGATCGCCTTTAACGTCGATCTGGAGATTTGGCCGTGCGAGGTAGAGCAGGTGCGGCTGGCCTACAAGCTAGATATCAACGAGTTCCGTGGTCGGGTATCGCTGCAGCTGTTGGTCGACTACCTGGAACCGGTGGTTTAGGCATGAACTAGCGCCGGTTGTTGATTACCATTGATCGGAGTCGGATCGGACTGGCTGCGAGGTTGGATTTAACGGCACCCGGATCTTGAACTCGACCCCTTTGCCTCGGGTGCTTTGGCAGCGAATCTTACCTCGGAACAGGTCGCTGATCAGACGGTAGATCACATGCGTCCCCAAGCCGCTGCCTCCTCGTTCGCTCTTGCTGGCGACAAAGGGTTCGAACAGCTTGGGCAGGATCGGTTCCGGAATACCGACACCGTTGTCGGTGTAGAGTATCTGTAGCTCGTCCGAATGCCGTTGCAGCTCGATCCGGATCTCGCCGGCCGTGGCACCGCTTCTGTCAGTGGTAAAGCCATGTCGCAGCGAGTTATCGATCAATTGAGTGAAGACCTGCTTCCAACTGTCGCTGTAGGAGATGATCTCCAGTGATGGGCTGCAAACCAGTTGTAGTCTGATCTGTTGCGATTTGAGTCGCTCGGAAAACTGCTGTTCGATCTGTTCCAACAATTTTCGCAGATTGATATGCCGTTTAGTGACGCTTTGCGGATCGATGGAGATTAACCGGAACACCGACACCAGATCAGACATCTTTTGTAGCTGGTTTTGGATCTGGTGATTCTGCTGGTTCAGATCGAGCCAGGTGCTATCGCCGTTATCTTCGCTACTGTGTTCAGAAATTAAGGCCTCTACCTGTTCGGTGTGCTTGAGGCCTTCGGTCACCGGTTTATCGATCTCATAGGCGATGCCGCTGACTAATTTACCCAACGCAGCCATTTTTTCGGTTTCGACCAACCTGTCTTTGGTCTGAGTCAGCTCATCGATGGTCTCGGATAGCCGGTCGTTGGTGTGTTTTAGGGTGGCGGTACGATACTTGACCCGCTGTTCCAGCTCCTGATTGAGTTGTTCCAGAGCCTGCTGAGCCTTCTTTTTCTCGTTGAGTTGTTTGCTGATATTACCGCGCATCTGGTCGAGCGTATCGCTCAGTTGATCAAGTGCGTCGGGCGCTTCACCACGGAGTAGGTTTTTCTCGAGTTCAAATTTTTCGTCAAGGTTGTCGAGTCCGAGGCGGCGTGTATAGAGCGCGAGAGAGTTTAGTTGTTTGACCACTAGATAATGTACGATCAGCAGAATGCAGATCGAGACCAGAAAGGTTTTGACCGCTTGGCTACCCAGGATGATGAAGAACTTTTCCAGTAATCGCTGGTACACATTTTCAAGCGTCGCTCCAACCTGGAGTCGACCCACCAGTGTGTCACGATAATGGAGTTCAAAGTTACGCTGGATAGGTAGTTCGATCTCCCTATCGCCACGATAGAATACCGATTCTTCGCGATCAGCGACGATCTCGGTGATCGAAGCAAAGCCGATATCTGGCAGTTTCATGATGCCGTCAAGTTGGATCGAAATCTGTTCTTTATCAAGCTTCCATAGGCTGGATGCCAGCGAATCTAGATAACCGACCTCAATCGAGTCGATCCCCTGCTGGATATTATCGACATCTTTTTTGTAGTCCCAGAACAGCTGGATGGTGGTGCTGAGGATCGCCAGTAACGTGCTGCATAACAAGATGTATACCAGCAATCGGTAGGACAGCAGGTTATCTTGGCGGTGTTTAAGGTATTGTTTCAGCAACTGGAAAGGTCCGAGGTAGACGATAAAACATTGCTTTCAATGGACAGTAGCAGACTATCGGGACCGGCGGAAAGAGGTTGGAGCTATTTGAGGGGAAATTTACCTCTAAACAGAGGTGTTGATAACAACAGGGCTGCATTCATCGCT
>JBFFKD010000243.1:0-4688 GCA_041555595.1 Motiliproteus sp. | reverse complement strand
TACCCTTCTCAATTCTGTTTCTACTCGTTATCAGTTGGATTGCGCCCTTGCTGGTGATCCCGGCATGCATCGGTATTCTGGTCGTGCTCCTGTACTCGCTGAAAACCAGACATAATATGCGTCGCCTCAGCGATAGTATTTTTCGCGCCTCATCGCAACGCAACTCAATTCTGGTTGAGAGTTTGGTGGGGCTAAGTACGCTTAAAGCGATGGCAGCTGAAGGCTCCATGCAGCGCCGTTGGGAGCGGGCCACCGCATTTATTAGTAAATTAGGGGTCCAGTTAAGGACTGTATCCGCTTCTAATGGTTTTGTTGCGTTGTGGTGCCAGCAGTTAGTCAATGTCAGTGTTATTGTTATCGGCGTTTACATGATCGCTGATGGAGACCTCAGCCTAGGCGGCTTGATAGCCTGCACCATGCTGTCCGGTCGAGCCATGGCACCATCAGGCCAGGTAGCCGGACTGCTTTCCCAATACCATAGTTCGCGTTCAGCGATGGCAACACTTGATGAAATCATGAAGCAACCTGTTGAGCGCCCCCCTGAGCACAAGTTTTTCTCTAGAAGTGACTTCAAAGGAGATCTTAAATTCAAACAGGTCAGCTTTAACTACCCCAATGCGGACGTCCCCTCACTGAGCAATATCAACCTTTCTATCAAAGCGGGTGAGCATGTGGGTATTTTAGGACGCATTGGTTCGGGTAAAACGACATTGCACCAGTTAGCACTCAAGCTTTACCAGCCCACTAATGGAACGGTTTTAATCGATGGTATAGACCTGAATCAAATAGACCCTGCAGAGCTACGTCGGCGCATAGGTTATGTCCCTCAAGATGTCAGTTTGATGTATGGATCACTAAGAGAAAACATAACCCTGGGTGCTCCATGGGCCGATGACGAAATGGTTTTGAGGGTCCTTAAAATTTCCGGCTTAGAATCACTCGTGAACAATCACCCTAAAGGCGTGAATCTCCCCGTCGGAGAAAGAGGAGAGTTTTTATCTGGTGGGCAACGTAAAGCCGTTGCCCTAGCGCGCGCACTCATCAACAGCCCCAGCCTACTCATCCTTGATGAGGTCACTGCCGGCATGGATCATATGAGCGAACAATGGATAAAGCAGCAAATAGCTGAACAAGCTAAAGGGAAAACCTTATTACTGATAACCCATAGCAGCACAATGATGGAACTGGTCGATCGACTCATCATTATGGACGCTGGCCGCATAATTGCTGACGGACCACGTGATAAGGTTATCAATGATCTTAAAAGTGGACGCATCGGTGGTGGAGTTCAGCAATGAACAGTAGCGAAGAGCAGCAAGAGGTCGCTAACGTTTCAGCTCTAACCCCGACCCAGCAGGTAGAGAACTGGCACGAAGATATTTCAACTGCCCTTCACGAGCAGGAGCGCCCTAAGGCGCGGCTGTTATTGCTGGCACTCTTTCTAACCTTTATTACATTGTGTGCATGGGCCTACCTAGCCGAAATCGACGAGGTAACCCGCGGCCAAGGCAAAGTTATACCCTCGAGCCAAATCCAGATCGTCCAATCTCAGGACGGCGGAATGGTCACCGAACTTTTAGTCCAGGAAGGCGACTACGTTTCAAAAGGACAACTGTTAGTAAAACTCGACGCTACCCGTTCAGAAGCCAGTCTGCGGGTCAGTTTAACCGAGATGCTTTGGCTCCAAGTGCAAGCTGAGCGTCTACAAGCGCTGGCCAATGGCGGCGCCTTCACGCCCAGTGATCACCTCCGCAAACAGATACCCGAAGCGATCAAGCAAGAGGAGGCCCTGTTCTATTCCAGCCTTGAAGCGCTGGGATCATCCAAGCGGATCACCTCTGAGCAGCTAATCCAACGCCAGCAAGAACTTGTCGAATTGAAAGCCCGCAAACAACAAACCTTACGTAGTTTAAATTCAGCCAAAACTGAATTTGACGTGACCTTGCCGCTCAAAAGCAGTGGCGCGGTGTCTGAACTAGACTTGATCCGCCTGCGCAGAGAGGTATCCCGTTTCCAAGGCGAGCTGGCCCAAAATTCAGCTCAGATTGAACAAGTAAGAGCAGCTATCGCTGAAGCCAAAGGCAAGGAAAGCGAAGTCGAACTTGAGTTCAAAAACGACATTAGGAAAGAGCTGTCCAATACTCTAGCGAAAATCAACAGTCTACAAGAAAGCAGCCAAGGCCTATCAGATCGAGTGGCGCAAACCGCAGTCCGCTCACCCGTCAACGGAACCGTCAAAAGCCTCTATTTCAATACTATCGGCGGCATTGTCATGCCCGGACGTGAAGTCATGGAGATTGTGCCAAAAGATGACGCCCTTCTGCTTGAAATAAAAATCAGACCGCAAGATATCGCCTTTATCCGTCCCGAACAGAAAGCATTGGTCAAGTTCACCGCTTATGACTTTGTCGTATATGGTGGATTAGAGGCGACGGTGGAACACATCGGTGCCGACACTGAAACTGATGAGGATGGCAACGCTTTCTACAACATTCTGGTCAGAACGGTTGCTCCGGACTTGGGTGCTGGTCGCCCGATAATTGCGGGAATGGTGGTCGAGGTAGATATCCTGACAGGCAAGAAAACCATCTTAAATTATCTTCTCAAACCTTTGTTACGTGCCAAGCAATACGCACTCACAGAGCGCTAGGCATGCAATATTTTGTAGCGCTAAAATCCAAACCTTCTCCACGCTGGAAGCAAGCATTTCCAACGTTGCTGTTCAGCAACAATCCAGAACAGCTACCATCGATTTTCAATGGCACGATCTGGCTGGATATATCAGGTTTGAAGACCTCAGAACGGGAAGGTTGGATCAATCGACTGAACAACCACCCTTTCCCGCTGGTGATACTATCAAGCATGCCCAATGATGAAGAGGCTCTTTGGGCTGTTGGAGAAGGTGCTAAAGGCTATGCGCATAGTCTCTCACCTCCTGATCTACTCAAACAAATAGAGCTAGTGGTCAGTCATCAGGGATTCTGGGTACCTCCTTCCGTGCTCCAGCGCCTGGTCAAACTATCACCACAAGCAGCAGCGACGACCAAGCCAACAAAAGCATCGGTACTAGAATGTTTAAGCCCACGTGAACTCATGGTCGCCAAGGAGTTGATCACCGGTGCAGGCAATGCTGAGATAGCCAGCGCCCTTTGTATCACTGATAGAACCGTCAAAGCGCATATCAGCTCAATGTTTTCAAAACTAAATGTTAAAGATCGTGTTCATCTAGCGCTATTAGTCAGCCAACATATCAAAACATAGCCTCCTTGCTCTGCAATCAGACCTGAAAACAATCCACCACCTGTCCTCAAGGCCAATACGCTTATGATTCCGCCAGCGTATGATCGGTAATAGATGGGGTAGCTTCACCTTCTCTCCACCCCTATACGGCATTTAAAAAGGGCTCTACACATGGCAACTCAACATCAGATTGCAACCGTCACTTCGATCCAAGGTAAAGTCTTTGCCCGCAACGCCGACGGAGAACTGCGCGTTCTGATACAAGGCGATGCGCTCTATGAAGGAGAGATTGTTGCACCTTATGCGGGAGGAACTGCACAGCTGGCACTGTCCGATGGCAACTCATTAGTCATCGATCAAGCCGCCGAAACCTCTCTCACACGAGACCTCTTAGCAGACCAAGGCGCGTCTATGGATGAAAGTGCAGTTGCAGACGCTACCGTCGCTGCCTTGCTAGCCGCCATCGAACGTGGAGAAGATCTCAACGAAGCATTGGAAGCCACTGCTGCAGGTATCACAGGCGCAGGCCCCAGCGGTGAAGGGCACTCTTTTGTTCGCTTAGCGCGCATCGCTGAAGAAGCCCCATTTACAGAACTAACGAGCCCCAGTAGCAACGAGATCGATACGGCAGCAGTCTCGGAGTCTGAAGATGAACCTGCGCCAGTCACACAAGCTTCAACAGAGAGCCCTGTCACGGAACCACCTGTTACTGAAACATCCAGTACTATCAACGCGACCCTGAGTTCAACCGGAAGTGCTTCGGAAGATGGAGGCCAAGTAACCTACACAATTACCCTCAGCGGTGGTACTGGTGATATTACACCTACCGAAGACATCGTATTCCAATTAACCAATGGAGAAACCATTACCGTCCCTGCTGGCTCTACTAGCGGCTCGACTATATCCACTATTGTGGACGCTGATGATGTCTATTCTGGCGGAAGTTCTCTGGGCAACAGCATAGGTAGCATCACCAGTGGCGGTGATCAATACGAAAACCTAAACGTCAACACAGCAATCGTTACCACCAATCTCACAGACGACAGCGACACTGTCACTGCCGTACTGACCACATCAGGTGCTGCTTCTGAGGACGGAGGCCAGCTAACCTTCACAATCACCCTCAGCGGAGGACCTGGTGATATCGCACCAACTGAAGACATCATATTCCAGCTAAACAACGGCGAAAGCGTTACCGTCAAAGCCGGTGATACCAGCGGTTCAACTACAGTGACCGTCAACGCTGATGATGTTTATGCCGGCGGCGGCTCTTTAGGCACCAACCTGACCGGCGAGGTCAGCGGCGCTGATCAGTATGAAAACCTCAGCGTTAACACGACACCTGTCAGCACCTCTATCACCGATGACAGCGATGCGGTTACCGCCACCCTGACCGCCACCGACAACGTGACCGAAGGCGGCCAAATCACCTACACCATCACCCTGAC
>JBFFKD010000242.1:0-4691 GCA_041555595.1 Motiliproteus sp. | reverse complement strand
GATTAAGCCGTTGCTGTTGCAACTCCCCCAGCGGCTTTTGTAGGGGCGGATTTTCAAACTGCTGGGTTGCAATCCAGTGGTGTCAGCCCACTGTTGTAACTGTTGAGGCCAGCGTTGTTGCGCCTGCTGTTGGTACCACTGCTGGATCAGTACGGCACGTTGCTGGGGTGTGTCGTGCGCAGAGGATATGCGCACTAGTAACTGGTCGTTGATGCGTTCGACCGCTGGTTGAGATGATCGTTGACTCGACTCGGCGATCGACTCGACCTGTAACCGGTAAGTCTCTCCATCGATCAACCACGGCTCGCCGTCGGTATAACTGCGGCTGAATTTTGGCAGCTGCTGTCGCTGGCGCTGTTGGTCAAGCGCTTGCTCAATCCAGTCGCGACGCTGCTCCAATAGCTGGTGGATGGTTCGAGCGGCGGTACCCTTAGGGGCCAGAACCTTAACCTGATCGATCCCGATCTGCAGCGCGATCGAGCCCCGTCGGCGGGTGAATTTGACCTGCCAGGGGGCACTCAGTTGTGGGGCGCTCACGGGCGTCGAGCCAGTAGACCGGGCGATCAGGGTAGCACCCGTACCTGAACTGCATCGACGCCGGAACCTGCGATGATATCAGAGATGACGACCACCTGATCACCACTGTGCAGGTCCGCTTTGTCTTTGAGGGTGGCGAAGGCGATCTCGAGTGTCTTCTCTGGGTCGCTGCTGAACTCGGTGCGGAATGGATAGATGCTGCGATTGAGCAGTAGCTGGCGGCGGGTACGTGGATCGTTGGTGAAGGCGTAGATCGGTGTTTTGTGGGGGCGGCAATTGCTGACATAGTTGGCCATCAGGCCTCGCCGGGTGATCACGACGATCCCTTTGGCGCCGAGCGATTCGGCCAGCTCAACGGTAGCGACCGCCAGATGTTGCTTCTCGTTGCTCTTGTTCAGCCCGGCGGCAAAATTGAGTCCGGATTCGATCTCTGAGGTGCGAGCGATCCGATCCAGGATCTCGACACACTTGATCGGATACTTACCGATGGTGGTTTCACCTGACAGCATCACCGCGTCGGCACCTTCATAGATGGCGTTGGCAACATCGGTGACCTCGGCTCGGGTCGGGATTGGGTTGTCTATCATCGACTCGAGCAGGTGGGTCGCGACGATCACCCGCTTGCCCTGTTCAATACACAAACGGACCATTCGTCGTTGTACGTTGGGTAGTTGTTCGATATGGATTTCGACTCCTAGGTCGCCACGTGCCACCATCACTCCATCGGCTTCGTCGATAATAGCTTCCAGATTGCGGACCCCTTCCTGGTCTTCGATCTTGGCGATAATCTTGATCTTGCCTGCTTTGGGGCCTAGCAGCTGACGTAGCTGGCGGACATCATCGGCTTCGCGGACAAAAGACAGAGCGATAAAGTCGAGTTCCTGCTCCATCGCAAAGGCGATATCAGCGCGGTCTTTGTCGGTGATTGCCGGTAGGTTGACCCGAATGCCTGGCAGGTTGACGTGGCGCTTGCTCTTTAGCACGCCTCCATCGACCACCTTGCACTGCAAATTACGATCTTCTTTGCTGAGTACATCGAGGTTTATCAGGCCGTTGTCGACGGTGATTCGGTCGCCAATCTGGACGCTGTCGACCAGGTCGTCGTAGTTGACGTGGATAGAGGTCTGCTCGACATCTTCGCTGCCGCGCACTGTCACCGAGATGATGTCGCCCTGTTTGAGTTTGAGTTCCTTGGCAATATCACCGGTGCGAATCTCAGGTCCCTGGGTGTCGAGTAGGATCGGGATAGGGTGCTTGACCCGCTTGTTAAGGGTGCGGACTGCTTTGATTACCTTTTGGTGCCAGTCGTGATCGCCGTGTGACATGTTCAGTCTGACCACGTTCATACCGGCATCGTATAGTTGAGTCAGCATCTCCAGGCTCTGGGTTTGCGGGCCGATAGTGCAGATGATTTTGGTTTTGCGAACCGGGTTGTTGTTACTGGTTTCGGGCTGGCTGCTCATTCAGGACTCGACTATAGCTGGTGAAGTAGGGTGTTAGGGGCCGGGCGGGGCATTATTCGATTCGTTCTAGTAACAGGGTGTACTGCTTGCCATCGGTTTCGATCTGTTCCAGTTTTACGATGACATGATCATGTGTCTTAGCAAACCAGATATAGGTCTGACGGCCGCTGTCTTTGCCACGGTCACGGGCGACTTTGATGGCATCAAAGCTCCCCGCCGGGGTGGTTATAGTTTCATCATTGAGCCGCTTGAAACGGTACTGTTTCACTCTGCCGCCATCGGCAACCTGGTACTCTAAATTCGGTTTGCCAGCTTTGAGGTCATGCCATAACTGGATCTGATAGCTGATGGTATCAAGGGTATTTAATTCAAGCGCCAGTGAGGTCGAACTGTCGTTATAACGGCTGGCGATAGTGCCTTGTTGCCAATCGAAATCCAGCTGGCGCTGTTTCTTTTTACCGAGTACTTTGCGTTGATAATTGTACTGCAGCGGCCGGATCTGATGCTGCTGTATCGGCAGCTGGAAGCGGCTGCTTTCGTCGATGCTGGCGATCATCGCTTTGGCGTGCAGTGACAGTTGCCATTGACCGTTTTTCAGTGCCTGAAGCTGACGAATGGCCTCGCCCTCCATACTGATTCCCAGATCGAATTGAGCCTGGTAATAGGCTTTGAATGGAGCCAGGACGGGAAAGGGCGGGATCGGCTGGATAAGGGCTGCGGAGTGGGTGGTGCTATTGACGATAGGGAGGGCTGGGTCGCCGCCTGCGTGGCCTGAGGGCGATAACAGCAATAGCAAAAACCACAGTAAGTGGGGGTGTTGTTTGAGCCATTGCTGCATATTGGAGCCTTGTTGTTATATGCGGCTGTCCAGTTGGCAACCGGTAGCCGGTAGTGGCTGGCCATCCATCTCGGCCCGGCCATTATTGTAGGTTAATCGACCCTCGGTGAACCACTTCACCGCCAGTGGGTAGATGATATGTTCCTGCACCTGTACCCGTTCGGCCAGGCTGATCGGGTTGTCATCGGCTTCGATCGGTACGATCGCCTGGATCACCAACGGACCACCGTCGAGCTCTTCAGTGACAAAGTGGACGGTGACACCGTGTTCGGTGTCGCCGGCCTGAATTGCCCGCAGGTGGGTGCGTAAACCACGGTAGTTGGGCAGCAAGGAGGGGTGAATGTTCAGCATTCTTCCTTCGTAGCGGCGGGTAAAATCGGGCGTTAGAATCCGCATAAATCCCGCCAGTACGATCAGGTCGGGTTGCTGGCGGTCTATTTGACGGATCATCTCGACATCGAACAGTTCACGTGAGGCGAACTCTGTATGGTCGATGGTGATCGCCTCGATGCCTGCGTCGGTGGCACGTTGCAATCCTTTGACGTCGGGGCGGTTGCTGATGACGGCGCAAATTTCAGCGTCAATCTGTTGGTTGTCGATCGCATCGATGATCGCCTGCAGGTTGGAACCACTGCCCGAGATCAGTACCAGAATCTTTGGCTTAGGTGCGGTTTCCGTCTGGGCGCTGGCTTGGCTGTCGCTGCTCATTAGTCGTTCAGGCCTTGCAGTTCGACCTGCTCTTCATCGGCAGTCGCAGTTTCGATGTTGCCGATGACGAATGAGGTTTCGCCTTCGGCTTTAAGCAGTGCGACCGCTTCGTCAGCCTTGTCGGCCGGAACGACAATAACCATACCCAGACCACAGTTGAGAGTACGATACATCTCGCGTGCTTCGACGTTGCCTTGCTGCTGCAACCAGTCAAAGATCTCGAGTCGTGGCCAGCTGTTAACGTCGATCACCGCCTTGGTGTTGGCGGGCAGTACGCGGGGGATGTTCTCCAGCAGGCCGCCACCAGTGATGTGTGAAAGCGCGTTAACTTGCGACTCGCGGATCAGTTTCAGTAGCGGTTTAACGTAGATGCGAGTCGGCTTGAGCAGGGCGTCGCCGAGGGTCTTGTTGCCTTCGGTGCCATCGCCAAAAGGAGCGTTGATATCGGCACCGCGCACTTCGATGATCTTTCGGATCAGAGAGTAACCGTTGGAGTGAGGACCGGAAGAAGGTAGGCCGATCAGCACGTCACCAGCACCGACGTTGGAGCCGTCGATGATCTCGTCTTTCTCAACCACGCCAACGCAGAAGCCGGCTAGGTCGTAATCTTCACCTTCGTACATACCTGGCATCTCGGCGGTTTCACCACCGACCAGTGAGCAGCCGGACAGCTCGCAACCTTCGCCAATACCTGTGACCACGTCGGCGGCGATGTCGATGTTGAGCTTGCCGGTGGCGTAATAGTCGAGGAAGAACAATGGCTCGGCACCCGCGACGATCAGATCGTTGACGCACATCGCTACCAGGTCGATGCCGATTTTGTCGTGCTTGTTCAGATCCATTGCGACCCGCAACTTGGTTCCGACACCGTCGGTACCAGACACCAGAACTGGCTTTTTATAGCCTTCGGGCAGTTCGCATAGCGCCCCGAAACCGCCCAGCCCTGCCATCACTTCGGGACGGCGGGTACGCTTGGCGACACCCTTGATGCGCTCGATCAGTGCGTTACCGGCATCGATATCGACGCCTGCGTCTTTGTAGCTGATGGAATCGGTGGAGTTGCTCATAGGGTCGGCACCTGTTTGGCGGTAGCAAAATTTGAGGCGCGTATTCTACCAGTACGATCGCGGTAGGGTCATCTGTCG
>JBFFKD010000241.1:0-4712 GCA_041555595.1 Motiliproteus sp. | reverse complement strand
CACCGTTGCCGCCAACAAGGCCGAGTTTCCGGTACTGCTGTCAAACGGCAATCCGGTCGATCAGGGCGAGCAGGGCGAGCGCCACTGGGTTACCTGGCAAGATCCGTTCAAGAAACCGGCCTATCTGTTTGCACTGGTAGCCGGCAAGTTGGAGGTGGTCGAAGATAGCTTCACCACATGTAGCGGTCGCGATATTACGCTGCGGTTGTTTGTCGAGAAGCAGAACCTGGACAAGTGTGACCATGCGCTGGCTTCGCTTAAGCGTTCGATGGCCTGGGACGAACAGGTTTACGGTCGAGAGTACGATCTTGATATCTTTATGATCGTTGCGGTCGATCATTTCAATATGGGTGCGATGGAGAACAAGGGGCTCAATATCTTCAACTCCTCTTGTGTGCTGGCCAAGCCTGAGACCACCACCGACGCGGGTTTCGAGCGAATCGAAGGGATCGTTGCACACGAGTATTTTCATAACTGGTCGGGCAACCGGGTTACCTGCCGCGACTGGTTCCAGCTTAGCCTGAAAGAGGGCTTCACGGTGTTTCGCGATGCCGAGTACACCGCCGATATGGGGTCGCGCACGGTCAAGCGGATTGACGATGTCGCTCTACTGCGCACCGCCCAGTTTGCCGAAGATGCCGGCCCGATGGCGCATCCGGTACGTCCGGCGTCGTTCATGGAGATCTCCAATTTCTACACCTTGACCGTGTACGAGAAGGGTTGTGAGGTGGTGCGAATGATCCACACTCTGCTTGGTGCCGATGCCTTCCGAAAGGGGTCTGACCTGTACTTCGATCGTCACGATGGCCAGGCGGTGACTACCGACGATTTTGTCCAGGCGATGGAGGATGCCTCCGGGGTTGATTTGAGCCAGTTCCGTCGCTGGTATTCGCAAGCCGGTACGCCGAGGGTCGAGGTCAGCGATCACTACGATGCTGAGAAGCTGCGCTACACCCTCAACGTTAAGCAATCCTGTCCGGCCACGCCGGGACAGAGCGAAGCGGAAAAACTTCCGTTTCATATTCCGCTGGCAGTGGGGCTGCTCGACGCTGATGGTAACGATCTACCTTTAGCATCGGGACAAACCACCCAAATCTTGCAGCTGACCGAAGCCGAGCAGAGTTTTGTGTTCGACAACATTAACGCCAAGCCATTACCTTCCCTGCTGCGTGAGTTCTCAGCGCCGGTCAAGCTGAGCTACCCCTACAGCAGCGAGCAGTTGGTTTTTTTGATGAGTCACGACAGTAATGGCTTTAACCGTTGGGACGCATCGCAGCGGTTAGCGGTTGAGGTGATGCAGCGACTGATCGAAGATGATCAGGCCGAGCGTGAGCTGGTGATGGATTGCGCCCTGACCGACGCCTACGCCAAAGTGCTGGCCAATCGTACGCTCGACCCAGCGATGGTGGCTAAGTTGCTGCAACTGCCGAGCGAGGCTTACCTGGCCGAGCTGTCGCAACAGATCGATCCTATCGCGATCCACCGGGTGCGTCAGTTTGTCCGCCGCTCGTTGGCCGAGTCGCTGCAAGGCATGTTGATGGATGCTTACCGCCATAACCGTAGCGAGGAAGGCTACCAGCTCAATGCTGAGGCGATCGCCAAGCGCAGTCTGCAGAATGCCGCATTGTCATATCTGATGGCGTTGCAGCAGCCACGTACCTTGGTGCTGGCGCAGCATCAGTTTGAGGCTGCCGATAATATGACCGATGCGCTGGCCGCGCTGAGTCTGATCGCCCATTCCGATTTTAGCGCCGAGCGGAAGCAGGTGCTGGATCAGTTCTACCAACAGTGGCAACACGATCCACTGGTCGTTAATCAGTGGCTCAGTGTCCAAGCCACTTCTCCGGCCGATGATGCACTGGAACAGGTGAAAGCGTTGATGGCGCTGCCGCTGTTTGACCTGTCCAACCCCAACCGGATTAGAGCCCTGATCGGTGCCTTCTGCGGTCAAAACGCGGTTCAATTCCATCGTGCTGATGGTGCCGGTTATCGCTTCCTGGCTGATCTGATCATTGAGCTTGATCCGCTCAATCCGCAGATCGCTTCACGTTTGTTGGCCCCGTTAACCCGTTGGAAACGTTATGACGCCACTAGGCAAGGGTTGATGAAAGCGGAACTGGAACGGATTATCGCCGGTGAACTATCGAAAGACAGCTATGAGGTGGTTAGCAAAAGTCTGCTCTAGCCTCACGGCTGGGATTAGAAACATGCAATAGGGTAATGTTTATCCGCTTTGTGTATTAGATAAATGGAATGGATAGGTGGAATAGATATTGATCGGGGCGGCTTGCCGACTATACTGACAAATCCGAACGACAGTGACGTCGTGGGTAAGATCTGCTCCGCAATGTTTTGGAACATGAATCGCAGTTACTGCGAATTGTTAAGAGTATGAGGATAGATTCAAATGGATAGTTATCTCGCCGTCAGCCTTAAAAGTGATTACCAGCAACACTACCGCCGTTTTGAAGAGCATTACGATCAGGGCTATCAAGCTAACCAAGCGCTCAATCGGGCCAAAGCCAGTCGAATCTGGATAGTGGCTCTCATGGCCCTGCTTTTTTCGATGTCATCGGACTTTTTTCTCGGTGCTGCCGCTGCAATGTTTGGTGTCTACTTCTATCAAATAGTGATTGCGTACATGCAGAAAGCCCAGGCTGAAGATACGATGGAAGAGATCGAGCGCTGGTTTAACCAGAAAGGGCTGATGTTGCAGGACAAGACCCCGTTTTTCAAAGTCGATGATCAGTTGGAAAATCCACTCAATCTGTTCGATGATGGGGTCTATCAGTAACCCTTTCTCCGCTAAGAATCTCTCTAACGCCGTGCCAGTCACGGCGTTTTTATGAGTGATGGATAACGTCTACCGATCTATCTTGTCTATAGTGCGGCCATGCCGCTACTCTGACTATCATGCCGACAATGGTTTCACGGTAACGATTTAACCGATCGACGGGAGAATGGCTAATGAACTGGCAGCAGGTGATTGAGTTTTGGTTTGAGGAGATTGAATCCGCGCTGCATTGGCGCAAGGACGGCGACTTCGATCGCCTGATTGAACAGCGTTTTGGTGAGCTGCTACGGTCGGCCGCAGCCTGCGAACTGTATCGGTGGCGTGACCAGCCGCAGGGGCGGTTGGCCGAGATCATCGTGTTGGATCAGTTTTCCCGCAATATCCACCGTGACTGTCCACAAAGCTTTGCCAACGATGCGCTGGCGTTAGCACTGGCCCAGCAGGCGGTCAGTGTAGGCGCTGATCGGCTGTTGTCGACATCACAGCGAACCTTCCTTTATATGCCTTATATGCACAGCGAATCGAAGTTGATTCACACGCAAGCATTGGCGCTGTTTGATCAACCGGGGCTCGAAGATAACTACCAGTTTGAACTCAAGCACCGGGCGATCATCGAGCGTTTTGGGCGCTACCCTCATCGCAATGCGATTTTGGGGCGTGAATCGACTGATGATGAGTTGGCCTTTTTAACCGAGCCGGGTTCTTCGTTTTAACGGTGGGCTTCAAAACAATGGATACAACTGAGTAGTGCCGCAGTGACGTTGTCTACTGCCATTCCCCGCAGCGGCTAAATGGTACCGCCAATAGTTTGTTACCGGGTTAGAGCGCACGTTTGATGGTTCAGCGTCGCTCGATCAGAGCCCTTAATTCGTTCAGCGTATCCTGGAACGGGTGGTGGAATCCGAACTCGTGTAGCAGTTGGTCGCACAGCTGCTTGACCGGTTTGGGTTGTAAGTCTTGATTTAAGGCTAGGCCGATAAGCATGTCGATACGGACGATAAATTGCTCAATGAGCGGGGTTGGCGCCCCTGTGAACTGATGGTTTCGGTAGACACAGTGGATCAGACGATCACGTACACTGTAGTCGCGTAGTTGATCCAGTGAATAGCCGCTGAGTAGAGACGAGTCCATGGGTTACTCCGGTCGTTGTCATCCTGACATGACGGCAGTGTAGGCCAGTCACTGAGCCGATTCCGATACAATCGATACTGTCTTGATGCTGATCAATAAAACACAGCGCACTGAGGGTTGCTGGGCAGAGGTAACGAGTCGACGCTTGCCTGTGACTGCGGAAGCGGCGATAGTGGGCGGTAATTGAACCAAGCCACCTATCCAGTCTGTGACATGATCGATACCATCAACCGAAAAATCATCGCCGCCTTACAGCAAAATGCCCGGATCTCCTATGCCGAGCTAGGAAAACGGGTGCACCTGTCGGCACCGGCAGTCGCCGAGCGGGTCCGTAAGCTGGAAGGTGCGGGCATTATCCGCGGATACGGCTTGCGGGTAGATCTGGATCGGTTGGGGTTTCCGATCGTCGCGCTGGTGCAGTGCAAAGTGTTCCGTACTAAAGAACGGCAGTTTAAGGCGTTGATACTCGACTGTGATTCGGTGATTGAGTGTCACAACGTCACGGGTGAGCAAGCCTTTCTGGTCAAGTTGGCGGTGCAGTCGATGTCACGTCTGGACGCGATTCTTGAATCTTTCTGTGATCTCAGTGACACCAATACCATGATGATCCTGTCCACCCCGGTGGATCAGGCGGTGCCTGATCTGTTTCTCGACCAGCAGCAGTAGCCACCGCTGCGGGACGCTGTGGTATCGGCTTAGCTCTGAGCGACCAGCTTTTGGCCTTTGCGTGCCGGCCATTGACTCACCAGCATACCCGCCAGCATCAGGCTACAGCCGAGCAGTTCCT
>JBFFKD010000240.1:0-4738 GCA_041555595.1 Motiliproteus sp. | reverse complement strand
GTCGTCTCCCACCAGGTCCCCAAGGTCAACGACAAGACGCTCACCGAGGACAAGGTCGACCTGAAGGACTTCGACCAGGTGATCGAGGTCGACCCGGTGCGGCGGATAGCCATCGCCGAGTCGGGCGTCCCGTTCTGCAAGTTGGTAGAAAAGCATCAGTCTCAGGGGGCGCTCTACAGCGTGACCGACGGGCTGCAGCAGCGACGTGGCAGCCAACGGAATTTCTTCTAATTGTACTTTTGAACACTTGGAGCCGCCGCCAGTGCCGCGTCAGCGTGGAGGCACTAACGTCGGCGCCGCTCTACAAAGAGGATTGAGTTATGCCAGAGTATCAAGCTCCACTGCGGGATATCCGCTTTGCGATGAACGAACTACTCGATTTTGAAAGCCACTATGCCAGCCTTAACGGCTGTGAAGAGGTTACCCCGGACTTGGTGGATGCCATTCTTGAGGAAGGCGGCAAGTTCGCTTCCCAGGTGCTGTCGCCGCTGAATCAGGTAGGCGATCAGGGCTGTAAGTTAGAAAACGGGATCGTAAAGACGCCAGCCGGTTTTAAAGAAGCCTACCAACAGTACGTTGAAGGCGGTTGGGGATCGCTCGCGCAAAACCCTGATTTTGGGGGGCAGGGCCTGCCTGAGTCGCTTGCGTCCGTCATTGCTGAGATGAATGGTACCGCTAACTGGGCTTGGGGCATGTACCCGGGTTTGAGCCACGGCGCCATGGCGACCGTTGAAGCCCACGGTACTCCTGAACAGCAGAAGATGTTCTTGGCTAAATTAATTGAAGGCCAGTGGACCGGTACCATGTGCCTGACCGAGCCTCACGCCGGCTCTGACCTGGGATTGTTGCGAACTAAAGCTGAGCCTGCTGAAGATGGTAGCTATCGCATCAGCGGCACCAAGATCTTCATCTCCGCAGGCGATCAGGACATATCCGAGAATATCGTTCATATCGTATTGGCTCGTCTGCCAGACGCTCCTGAGGGCGTTAAGGGTATCTCCTTGTTCCTGGTGCCCAAATTCAATATTGATGCCGAAGGCAATGTGCTGGACCGTAACAGCCTTTCTTGTGGCTCTCTTGAACACAAGATGGGTATTCACGGTAACGCTACCTGTGTGATGAACTTCGATGGTGCTAAAGGCTACTTGATCGGTGAGCCGGGACGCGGCTTGAACTGCATGTTCACCTTTATGAACAATGCACGCCTGTTCGTGGCCCAGCAGGGCGTCTGTCATGCTGAGCTTTCTTATCAGGGCGCGCTGACTTATGCCAAAGACCGTCTGCAGATGCGCTCTGCCACTGGCGTCAAGGCGCCTGAAAAGAGTGCTGACCCGATCATCGTACATCCCGATATTCGCCGCATGCTGCTGACCCAGAAGGCTTATGCCGAGGGCGGCCGGGCGTTGACCTATCTGCTGGCACAGCAGGTTGACCGGGCTCATCGTGCAGCCGATGCAGCGGATCGTGAAGATGCCGATAAATTGCTGGCTTTGTTGATTCCTATCGCTAAAGGGTTCCTGAGTGAAGCGGGTGTAGAAGCTGCCAACCTGGGTATTCAGGTCTATGGCGGACATGGCTTTATCAGCGAGTGGGGTATGGAGCAGATCCTGCGCGACTCCCGTATCGCTACTCTTTACGAAGGCACCACCGGCATTCAGGGGCTGGACCTGCTTGGACGCAAAGTGATGGGATCCAAGGGTGAACTGCTCAAGCACTTTGTCAGCCAGGTTGAAGTCTTTATTGCGGCTCAGCAGGGCAATGCAGCAATGGAAGAGTTCATTCAACCGCTGGAGCACAATCTTCAGCGCTGGGTGTCGCTCACTCAATCCGTGGTAGTACGCACCCAGGGCAATGCCGATGAATTAGGTGCTGCCAGTGTCGATTACCTGATGTATGCAGGCTATACCTTGCTGGCATACATCTGGGCCCGGGCCGCGCTGGTTGCTCAGCAGAAACTAGAGGCGGAAGAGGGTGACAGCAGGTTCTATCAGACCAAACTGAGTACCGCTCGGTTCTATTTCAAGCGTCTACTGCCACGCAATGAAGGCTTGGCCGTGAGCATTGAAGCAGGTGCTGATACCTTGATGGACATTGATGCTGAGGCATTCTAACGGGTTGTTGGAATAATCAGATGCCTCCCTGGGTGTTGAATACTAGGGAGGTTTTTTTGTTATTGTCTTTCAATAAGAGTGTCCTAGATGAGCGTTAATCGAGTATTAAGAGCGCCAACGATGATCACATCGATGCGGGGCGTTATGCCTGTTGCGACTAAAGCTTGCGCTGAGGAATCAGCTGACCGGTTGAGAGATGCCTCAGAATCGGGGCGATCGGCAGTTCTGAATAGCCACTGTGAGCATCAGTCTACGCTTGCTGATAGTAGTCAGAGATTAGTGGACCATTACGATGGTTGAGTCTAGGCGTGAGCTGTTACATACGCGTCAGGTGGCCTGTCGAGGGTACCGACTTGGTGATGATCGTTGGGAAATTGAAGGGCGCATGATCGACCTTAAAAATTTTCCCATAGAGTGCTTAGAACGGGATGGTCGTTTACCCGTGGGAGAGCCTTTACATGATATATCGCTAACTCTGATAGTGGATAGTAAACTGCGCATTCTTAGTGTTAAGGCGAAGATCGAGGCGGCGCCATTCAACCAATGTGCGAATATCACCGAGTCCTTTCAAGTCCTTGAAGGGTTATCTTTGGGGCCTGGCCTGAATCAACATGTTAAAAAGCTGCTGGGTGGTCCCAAAGGCTGCACACACTTAGTGGAGCTTCTGGGGCCAATCGCTACCACGGCGTTTCAGACACTGTGGCAAGCCGAAGGGGGCTTCGATATCGATAGTCCTGCAGTCGATGGGTTGCTTGACAGTTGCCATACCTGGGCGCGTGATGCTGGCTCTGCAGCCAAATTGTTAAACGAACTGCGAGAGCGTTCTTCTGCAGTCAATAGAATTGAAGATGAGTAGGAGATTATTTAATGAGTGAATATATTCATGCTGAGCGCGAAGGCAATATTTTTGCCATCAGTATTCAGCGTTCCGACAAGAAAAATTCCCTAACCACGCCTATGTATGGTGCTCTGACTCAATTGCTTGCTCAGGCCGATCAAGACGACCAGGTATCGGTGATTCACCTTACCGGCAGTGGCACTAGTTTCTGCGCAGGTAACGACCTCACTGATTTCATAGCATCGGCTGAACGGGGCGACACGGATAGTCCTGGGCGCGTATTTCTACAGCAGTTACACGCCCAGCGTAAACCCGTTGTAGCCGCGGTCAATGGCGTGGCTGTGGGGATTGGCGTTACTCTTCTGCTCCATTGCGATCTGGTATACGCCGCTGCCGGTGCTCCTTTTAGAATGCCATTTGTTGACTTGGGACTGGTTCCAGAAGGTGGCAGCAGTGCTCTGATACCGCAGTTGGTCGGTCACCGTCGTGCTGCGGAGTTACTGTTAATGGGCGAACTGTTTAATGCCGAGACTGCTGAGCAGTTGGGTATTATCAATAAAGTGTGCCCAGCGGATGAGCTGCACGCGCTAAGTTGGTCTGCGGCACAGGCCTTAGCCGCTAAGCCTCAGCAGGCGCTGCTGGATACCAAAGCGATGCTTAGACGCAACCCAAGTCTTCCAGTTAAAGAGGTGATTGATACAGAAATCGCTCAGTTCATGGGGCATCTCGCTACTGACGAGACCCAGAGCATACTCCGGGGATTTGTTAAGCCCAGCGCTTAGGGTTTAGATCCTATAAAAACCGATGATCCTGCTGATGCGTATAAACCCTATCGATGGGTGCTAGCAGGATCCTCATTCCGACAATGCCGTTGCTAATTTGCAAAGCTATCCGACAGTTCCTTCAGTGCCTGTTTGGTAAACAAGCTGGACAAGCATCCTCATAAAAGCCTTGGAGGGTTTTATCGAATTCATTGCCTTTGTCGGCGACCCCTATTGATGTGAGTGCGTATATGGATATTTCAGAGATTAGGAATGCGTATTCTCCTATCCATGCGGCTAACGCTAATGACTTCGGCTGTTGTTATTACTGTGGATGCGAAGCCGATCGTCAAGATTACTGTCCACCGATAAAACACTACCTCTTTTACAGCATGGGCATGGATGAGTTGAAATCTATGGTCATCCCGGCCTGTAAGGAGTGCCGGGATTTTTTGCTCGATTGTAAAGAGGGAACGCTCGATGAGCGCTTTGATTACGCAAAAAACCGTATAGCAAAAAAATATCGTAAAGCTCTGAATATCTACCACTCATGGAAGCAAGATGATGGGCTAGACGAGATGTCTGAAAGCTTTAAAAAGAGTATCAAAGCCGGTTTGAGCCTCGGTCATGAAGCCGATGATAGGCTTCGGTATCAAGGTTTTAACTTTGAGTTTGATGGCTGGGTTCGGCCCCGCCGTGTTATCGAAGAGATTAGCTACGATGTGTACGGTGAAAAGTTTGATCAGCTCAGAGATGCGCTGTTGTACGCATCAGCCAATTACAGAGTAAATATCAATGTGCTGAAACAACGGGTGATGGACAAGGGTGGCGATTTTAATCAAGCCATTGCTAGCTATCATGCAGAAATAGAGCGCGACCTTTTTGAAAAAAAGAAACATGAATTGAGTCGTGATTTTGCCAAGCAGCACAAACAAAACCTGTCATTTATAAAGCGAACATTGGATCTCTATCTGGAAGCGATGGACACAACAGATATCGCTCGCTGCCTGACTAAAATTTATCAAGAG
>JBFFKD010000239.1:0-4744 GCA_041555595.1 Motiliproteus sp. | reverse complement strand
TGGTTTGTGACGATCAACTCTATTTAACCCGCCAGGTGGATACCTCCGCCGACCTGATTTCGCCCGATGCCGAGGATATTGAATCACGAGCCGGAGGCATGGCGCTGGATCTACAGCGCTCGCTGGATTACTACGAGAGTCAGATCGGCAAACCCCCCTGTATCCGATTGCTGCTGTGTCCACTTCAACCGGGCGAGACGCCGTTGCTGGGTCAGCTTCGTTACAACCTGCCGGTTGAGGTGGTGCAGCTGGATCTGGGTGAGCATTTCAGTTGTGAACCGGCGCTGACGCCGGCATTGCAGTCGCAGGTGATGCTGGCGGTGGCTGCGGTGCTGCCGGAGACTGAATCATGAAGCAGCAGATCAATTTATACGTCAAAAAAGTCAAGCAGCGAGTGCCGTTTTCGGCTCGGATCTGCTTGGTCTCGGTCTTAACGGTAGCGGCGTTGCTGGTGGCCGGGTCGGTGCTGACAACTCAGGGGCTGGGCGCTCTTCGACAGGATGTAGCCGACTTGAAGCGGCACAAGAGTGAATTGGAGGTCAAGACCGACACGCTGTTAACGCAGAAACGGCCGCGCCAAGAGTCGTCGGCGTTGCGGCTGCAGCACGACCAGTTAGCGCAGAAGCTGGTCGATCAGCAACGGTTGTCCAAGCTGCTGGTTACATTGGCTCCGCAGGGGAGCGGGGTGTTTTCACCGCTGCTCAAAGGGTTGTCCGAACAGGCCTTAAGCGGAGTTTGGCTGACACGGATTCAGGCGGGTCAGAGCGCGGCGGTGATCGCGCTACAGGGTAATGCCCGCAGCGCCGATTTAATTCCCAAATACCTGAAACAGCTGGGTCAGGCCGAGGCGTATCAAAACGCCCATTTTGATCAATTTGAACTGGGTGAGGCCGATACGGGTTTGCAGTTTAAAGTCAGCGGTAGCCGAACCGTTGGGGGTGGTGCCTGATGCAGAAGCTGATCGAATGGGAAACGCGATTCAATGCGATGAGCCCGCGCGAACGGGTGCTGATACTGGTGACGGTGATCGTGGCCTTGGCGTTTCCAACTTTTACCTATCTGATCGAGCCGGCACAGCAAGAGACCACCAAACTGCGTACCAGCCTCCAGCAGCTGCAAGCACAGAGCGCGGAATCGGAAGTGAATTATCAGTTGGCCAAAGCGGCCAAGATAAAAGATCCTAACGTAGCCCTGCAGCAGCAGGTCGAACGGTTACAAGCGCAGGTTGAGCAGCAGCGACAGCAGTTAACCGAGCGTACTGCCAGCCTGGTGACACCGCATGAAATGGGGTCGATGTTGCAACAGCTGCTGATTGGCCATCAAGGGGTGAAGCTGGTCCATGCTCGCAAGGCGGCGCCGGTATTGGTGAGTACACCGGTCGAGCCGGTTGCGGCGGGTATTGCCACTAATGCATCCAATACGGTGGTCGATGCGATCGCCTCCGAGATCTATCGGCATGAGCTGGAGCTGGTGATCGAGGGCAGTTTCTTCCAGGTACAGGGGTTTCTGCAGGCGGTCGAACAGGCCAACCGGTCGCTGTTCTGGGACAGCTTCGATTATCAGGTAGAGGGTTATCCCAAGGCCCGGGTGCAGCTGAAGGTGTATACCCTGAGCACGACACAGGAGTGGCTGGGTGTTTAAGACAATGCGGTTCAATCCAACACAGATCGGTCTGGGCCTGAGCCTGTTGTGGTGCATGCACAGTTTGTCGGCTCAGGCGGCGATCGATCCGACCCGGCCGCCGACGGCAGCTGTGTATTCGAGCCAGGCGATCCAGGCTAGAGCGCAAGCGAAGCCGATGAGACTGCAGTCGATTCGGATCAGCGATACGGGCCGTCGGGCGGTGATTGATGGTCAAACAGTCTATCCGGGCAGCAAGATCCGAGGTGCCGAAGTATTGGCGATCAACCCCCACTCGGTGCTACTACGTCAGGGCGGTCGACAGCTTCAGCTGAGCTTGCGGGCACCCGCGAAATTCAAGAAAAATAGTCAGGAAGTCAACTAGATGCGGTTGTTAACGGCGAGTTGTGTAGGTTTAGCATTAGTGCTCAGCGGCTGCTCAAATTGGCAGGCCAGTACCGGGCCGTCGGCCAAGCAGGACGGCACCGAGGCGTTGATCGAGGCGCTGGCAGATAACGCTAAATTGGTTGAGCAGGAGTTGCCACCGGCGGTGATGCAGGCGTTGCTGCCGCCACTGCAGGTGCAGGGGGTAGGCGGTGGTGAGCTGCGTTTTGATATCAACGCGCAGCAGCTCGATGCCGGTCAGTTCTTCATGGGGCTGGTCGAAGGCACTCCATATAACATGGTGGTTAGCGAAGAGATCAGCGGCACCATCTCACTGGATCTGAAGAATGTTACCGTCGACGAGGTGATGCGCACGGTGCGTGAAGTGTACGGTTTTGAGTACAAGCGCAGCGGCCAGCTCTATCAAGTGATTCCATCGCGGTTGGAAACGGTATTGTTTGAGATCGATTACCTTAATATCGCCCGTACCGGTGGCTCCGATATTCAGGTTAGCGCCGGTGCTTTGACCCAGAGCGGTGACAACTCAACCTCGGAGCAGGTGGTAGGCACCCGGATCAATACTACCAGTAGCACCGATTTCTGGGGGCAGTTGCAGCAGACCCTCAGTGCGATCCTGGGTAGTGGCGAGGGTCGTTCGGTGGTGATCTCGCCGCAGGCGGGGGTGGTGGTGGTTAAAGGCTTGCCGAGCGAACTGGAGACGATCGGTAAGTACCTTAAGCAGGCGCAGCTGACCCTGCAACGACAGGTTATTCTGGAAGCCAAAGTGCTCGAGGTGCAGCTGGGCAGTGGTTATCAGGCGGGTGTCGACTGGCAGGCGGTGCTGTCAAAGAAAAATGAAACGAATGGTAACCTGGGCTATGGCCAGAGCAGCGAACCGTTACAGAACACTATTGGTGGTGTGTTTGGTCTGACGGCTAATTTCAGTGATTTCACTGCGTTGATCGAACTGCTCGAAACCCAGGGGCAGGTGCAGGTGATGTCGAGCCCGCGAGTCTCGACCCTGAATAACCAGAAAGCGGTGATCAAGGTCGGCACCGACGAGTTCTTCGTCACCGAGGTCAGCACCACCACCACCACCGGTACCGCGACCACCACCACGCCTGATATCGAGCTGACGCCGTTTTTCTCCGGTATTGCACTCGATGTGACGCCGCAAGTCAGCAAAGATGGCGAAATCACCCTGCATATCCACCCATCGATCAGCGAAGTGTCCGATCAGACCAAGACCATTGTGCTCGGCAGCGAGGTGCTGGAGTTGCCGTTGGCGCAGAGCACCATTCGCGAATCCGACAGCGTGGTTCGCGCCAGTAGCGGCCAGGTTATTGTGATCGGCGGTCTGATGCAGACGCGCAGCAGTGATAACCAGGCTAAGACCCCGGCGCTGGGGGATCTGGGCGTGGTTGGCGGGCTGTTCCGGCAGGAACGGCAATCTACTATCAAGAGCGAATTGGTGATCCTGCTCAAGCCGACGCTGGCGGGCGAGGATGCCTGGCGCAATAGCTTGCAGCAGAGCCTGGGTAACTTCACTGACCTGTACCACCGTGAAGGGCTGGGCAATAACCGCCAAGACAACGCTTCTGAGCCATCAGCCAACTAGGCCGTTAACGTTATGTACCAGCAATTTTTCGGTCTAAACGATCTGCCGTTTACGCTGACGCCCAATACCCATTATTTTCTTAATCTGCCGACTCACCAGGAGGCGTTGAATCTGATTCTGGTGGCGCTGGCCAACGGTGACGGCTTCGTCAAAATTGTGGGCGAGGTGGGCACCGGTAAAACCCTGCTGTGCCGCAAGGTGCTTAACGCGCTCGATGACAATACCGTCAGTGCCTATATCCCCAACCCCTATCTGAGCCCTGATGGCTTTCGGATGAGTTTTGCTCGCGAACTGGGAATCGAGTTGGAGAATATCAAAGGCAGCTTTGATCTGCTCGAACGGATCAATCAAAAACTGATCGAGCTGGTCGCGGGCGGCAAGCGGGTGGTGTTGATTGTCGATGAAGCTCAGGCGATGCCCGAGAAAACCATCGAGGCGTTGCGGCTGCTGACCAACCTGGAGACCGAAACTACCAAGCTGTTTCAGGTGGTGTTGTTCGGTCAGCCCGAACTGGATGAGCTGTTGGGGCGTACTTCGCTGCGGCAGTTACGCCAGCGGATTACTTTTTCGTACCAGCTCAAACACCTTGACCAGGAAGGCACCGGCCAATACCTGCAGCACCGACTGACGCTGGCGGGATACAACGGTATTGCGCTGTTTAAAAGTGCTGCCGTCAAACAGTTGTGCGCGGCTGCCGATGGCACCCCTCGCTTGATCAATATCTTGGCCCATAAAGCGTTGATGGTGGCGTACGGCAAGGGTGACCGGCAGGTGACACCGGCTCATATCAAGGTGGCGGTCGATGATACCGAAGGGGTGTCGTTGCAAACGTTGCCCATCAGAACGATTGCGGCTGCAGCGACGGTGTTGGCTGCGGGACTGTCGGCCTGGGCGGCGTTGTCGTGGGTCGGTCAGGGAGGCGGACTGTGAGCCTGGTTAATGACATGCTGCGGGACCTCGATCAACGCCGGCAGCAAACACCCGGTGCCAAAGGGATGACGATGACGGCGGCTCCGGGTCAGGCTCAACCGGCTAAAAAAAGCCGCTGGTTGATGCTGGCGCTGCTGAGCGCGTTGGTTGTGATCACGGTGGCTGGATTATGGTTGTACGACAATCCGCAGC
>JBFFKD010000238.1:0-4749 GCA_041555595.1 Motiliproteus sp. | reverse complement strand
CCATGGCCATGTCGATACCAATGCTAGCCAGGGTCTTCTCGACCACTTTGCTCGGTAGCGGGATGTAACCGTCCTTGACCACAACCTCCTGACCCGACTTGGACATCACCATCTTGATAAACTCACGGTCGAGCGGTGATAGCGGCTTGTTTGGCGCCTTGTTGACGTAAACGTACAGGAACCGGGACAGCGGATACTTGCCGCTGACCGCCATCTCGGGCGTGGCTTCAACATAGCCGGTGCCTTTCTTACTCAGTGCGATGGCACGGACGCTAGAGGTCTTGTAACCGATCCCCGAGTAACCGATACCATTGAGCGAGGTAGAGACCGACTGTACTACCGAGGCCGATCCAGGCTGCTCGTTGACGTTGCTCTTGAAGTCACCCTTACACAGCGCTTTGTTCTTGAAGTAACCATAGGTACCCGATACCGAGTTACGACCGTATAGCTGGATCGATTGCTGGCCCAGATTCCCGGCCACACCCAGATCGGCCCAGGTACTAACTTCCTGGGCAGCACCGCACTTACGGGTGTTAGAGAACACCGCATCGACATCGGCGATGCTCATCCCCTTAATCGGGTTATCCTTGTGGACAAACACAGCCAACGCATCGATTGCGACCGGAATCGCAGTCGGCTTATAACCGTGCCGTTTCTCAAATGACTCCAGCTCTTTATCCTTCATCTTACGACTCATCGGCCCCATGTTAGAGGTGCCTTCGGTCAACGCCGGTGGCGCAGTGGAGGAGCCCGCCGCCTGAATCTGAATATTAACGTTAGGGTAGTGGCGCTTGAACGACTCTGCCCACAATGTCATCAGGTTGGCCAGGGTATCGGAACCAACGCTCGATAGATTGCCCGAAACGCCACTGGTCCTGGTGTAAGTCGGTAGGTTGGGATCGAGTAGATCCGACGCTTGGACGGCACCCACAAAACAGCCCGCAGCCAGTGCGGTAGCGATCAATTTGTTTGCTTTCATCGAATACTCCTAAGATTGAATCGGTCATTTCTGCAACGTTCTGGCGCCTAATATAAAGTTGCTTTATGACACTTAGATGAATGCTTAAAAACTTATTAACCCCGACTTTAGTCGCATGATTTTTCAACCTTTATGATATGATCGCAGCATTTCCACCTTAAATAACTACCGTTTAAAGAAGAATAATAATGACCGAAATTGATACAGGCCCCACCCCTGAAGGCTTGCTAACCTTACAACTACCGGCGACCCACAGCGATACCAATATATTCGGTGATGTTTACGGTGGCTGGTTATCAGCCCAGATCGTCACCGCCGCAGAGACAAGAGCCGCTCAGGTAGCCCGAGGCCGCATCTCAACCGTATCGATCGGCGCGATCGACTTTATCTCACCGGTACGGGTCGGCACCCTGCTGAGTTTCCACACCCAGATCAAAGAGACCGGCCACAGCTCGATTACCATTCAGGTCGAGGTCTGGGGCCTGTGCTCCGACGGGAGCGGGATGCGTAAGATCACCGAAACCGACACCGTTCAGGTCGCCATCGATAGCCACGGCCGTATTCGCCAGCTGCCCGAATAGGCTCTGCCAATACCTCAGCAACGATAACCTCCAGGCCGCATCTATAAAACTGTTCGCCAGTTTCGCCCTACTCGCCCTGCTGACCCTAATTGCCGGCCTCAACAGCACGACCACTACCGGCTTGCTGCTGAGCGCTGCCAGCCTGGTGGTGATGGCAACCGCGTTGTGGTGGATTATCAACACGATCAGTCAACCGATCGACCGAATCCTGGCGAACCTGGTGCAGACCGAGCAGGGTCAGCTGAGCGCGTCGATCAAGGTACAGAATCATGATGAGCGATGTCCAGCAGCAAGCCGAGCGGGTATCCGAGCAAACTCTGGACGCGTCGGGATCACTCAACCAGATCACAGCGGCGGCCAGCGATATCCGTCAGATGAACGAACAGATCGCCACCGCAGCCGAACAGCAGAGCAGCGTGGCGATCGAGATATCGGGTAATGTTGAACGACTGACCCAGCTGTCGCTGCAGACCGCCGAAGAAACCCTAAGCACCCGTAATGGTTGCGACGAGATGCAGCAGTTGGCGGGTGATGTGCAGCAGCAACTCAGCCGGTTCGAACTGGTCAAACAGTAGCGGCGATTAGCGCAGTAATGGCTGGCGCTGCGACAGCGTTGCAGATTCCGGTTCGACATACTGCGCCAACCTGTAGCGATCCTGTCGCTCCATAATCAGCGCCGACGCAGTCACTAATCGGATGCCCTGCTCATCCAGCAGTGGCAGCGCCAGCTTTAGATACTCAACTGTCACCGGATACGGATGGCCGATCGCGATCGCGCTACCGTAGCGTTTGGCAATCTCGATAGTGAGCATAAACTGCTGATGCACAAATTCGGTGGTGCGCTCATGGTCGAGAAAGACATCGCGCCTTAAGCTGGGTATGCCACGCTGCTGCGCCACCTCCCAGGCCACACTGTCGGAGGTGGTGCGGCTGTCGACAAAGAACAAACCGCGTTGATCGACCTCATCCATCACCCAGTGCATCTGCGGCTCCAGCGTGGTCAGCAGACTGCCCATATGGTTATTAAGCCCCTGCACATGGGGTACATCATCCAGATCACCCGCCAACACCCGGTGAAACTGATCCCGGTCCAGATCGGTGGTTAGGGCGCCAGGGCCGAGAGGTCGGTCGTGGGTGTTTTGCATCGGCGCATGTAGGATCACATCTTTACCGGTGCGGAAGGCGGTCTTAGCCAACGTCGGTCCGAACGGACTGTGTGGCAGAAAGGCGAAGGTGACGGGGCCCGGCAGTGCTACCGCTGCCGAACCCTGAGCGTAGTTATCACCGACATCGTCGATGATAATTACGATCGCCGGCTGCGATACAGAATCGGACACCTCGGCGGCCTGGATCGCTGACGTATCGACGCTGATACTGGCAGCCAGAGCCAGACAACAGAGGCCGAGCCGAGCGAGACCGGATCGAGCTGCGAAAACCGCTCGCATCATCCCGCGTTATCGTTATTGGCGATGATAGACAGTGCCTTGAGCAAGTTGACCGCCTCGTTAAGCTGATAATCGGACTCCAGCAACTCACTATCCGCATCACTGCGGCCATTGTGTTTGACGACCTCGGCGTCATCGGACTTGTCGTCGACATTACCCAGATGACCGTTGAGATCGGCCTCTTTCACCCGGCTTCGCGCTTCTAGCTTGGTCACTTTGGACTGATCGACCCGGATATCGGGGACGATCCCTTCGGCCTGAATAGAACGACCGCTGGGGGTAAAGTAACGCGCAGTCGTCAGCTTCAACGCGCGCTCATTGGTCAGCGGCAGCACCGTTTGCACCGAGCCCTTGCCGAAGCTGGGCGAGCCCATCACCACCGCCCGCTTATGATCCTGCAAGGCCCCGGCAACAATCTCCGAAGCCGACGCCGAGCCGCTGTTGATCAACACCACCAACGGCAATTTTCCGCTGGGGTTGTCACTGGTCGCGCTGTAACGCAGTTCGGCCTGCTCGATTCGGCCTTTGGTGTATACGATCAGGCCATCGTCAATAAACGCATCGCTGACATCGACCGCCGCTTGCAGCACGCCACCGGGGTTGTTGCGCAGATCCAAAATCAGTCCGTTCAGTCTCTGCTGTTGCTTAAGCTTATCGATCGCTTTAACCAGATCAGGGCCGGTATGAACCTGGAACTGTGACACCCGCAGGTAGCCAACGTGGTTATCAAGCAATTTGGATTTGACGCTGGTGACCTTGATCACCGCCCGGGTCAGGGTCAGCTCGAGCGGGTTCGGTTCACCGTTGCGCATAATGGTTAAAACGATGTCGGTGCCGGGTTTGCCGCGCATCCGGTTGACCGCCTCCATCAGACCGATCCCCTGGACCGGACTTTGATCGATCTTGAGGATCATATCGCCCGGCTGTACGCCGGCACGCTGGGCCGGAGTATCGTCGATCGGTGCCACCACCCGTACCAAGCCTTTCTCCATCGCGACCTCGATCCCCAGGCCGCCAAATTCACCGCTGGTATTGACCTGCAGGTGCTCAAACGCCTTCGGATCCAGATAAGCCGAATGCGGATCGAGACCACTAAGCATCCCCTTGATCGCATTTTCCAACAGCACATCATCGCCAACCGGCTCGACATAAGCCCCCTTGATTCGCTCAAACACCTCGGCGAAGGTACGCAGCTCCTGCAGCGGTAGCGGTGATTTTTGGGTTTCTTCGGCAGCCACCATGGCGGCGCTGCAGGTGCCCAGAGTCACGATCAACGCCAACGCCAATTTTTTCAATGGTCGGTTCAGCGATCTATTCAGTAGTCGGTTCATACTGTGTCTCATAGCTAGCCTTGAAGGCTGTTTCCATCCGGTGTCAGTTGATAGCCGAATAATCATCGAGCCGATCAGCCCCGTGTTAGCCAAGCCTTAGGGTCGATTGACTGGCGTTTGTAGCGAATCGCAAAATAGAGGCCACTCTGATTCTGACCGCCGCTATCGCCGGCACTGGCGATCGCTTCACCGGCGGCCACCCAATCACCGACCTGCTTGCTTAGGCTCTGATTATGACCATACAGACTCATATAGCCATCACCGTGGTCGAGGATCAACAACAAACCGTAGCCACGCATCCAATCGGAGAACAACACCCGGCCATTATGCACCGCCTTAACGGTATCGCCGGTGTTGGCGCGGATCAGCATGCCGTCGCGACGCACGCCCTGCTGATTGCGGCTACCGAAGCT
>JBFFKD010000237.1:0-4754 GCA_041555595.1 Motiliproteus sp. | reverse complement strand
GGCTGATCTTTGTTGACGAAGATAGTGATCGGCAATTGGATACGTCGGAGGGCGACCAGTTATTGCGGGTCTATTCACCGTTAACGCAGCCGTTGGTGCTGAAGTGGAATCGGGGCGATTACATCGCTTACGATGATCTGGGACGGCTGGATTCGCTCAATGGTACTTTCTGCGCCGGGCTGAGCGGCGGCAGTACTGAGCTGCATACCGAACTGGTGATACCACACTCGGGCCGGGTGCGCACAGCATCGGTGCCCTGCCGATACCCGTTGCCGTAACCCAAGATTAGTTGTGTGGATTGCTAATAACTCTGCGCTGTTGAGCTAGAGCGCACTCTGTCCTAGTGTGTGACCTGATTTCAGAGGCAGCAGGGGTGATACGGTTAATGGCAGTTCAGAATCAAGCCGATGTGGTGATCATCGGTGCCGGTGTGATGGGGTTGATGGCAGCGCGTGAGCTGTCGGCGGCGGGTCTACGAGTGACACTGTTGGAGCGTGGCGAGGTAGCGCAGGAGGCTTCCTGGGCCGGTGGTGGCATCGTCTCGCCGCTCTATCCGTGGCGTTACAGCGATGCGGTAACCGCGTTAGCGAGCTGGTCGCAAGGGTATTACGCCGCCTTGTCGCGCGAGCTGGAGCGAGCAACGGGTATCAGCCCCGAACTGCGTCAGCAAGGGTTGTTGATGCTGGCGGTCGAAGACGAGTCGGATGCGCTGCAGTGGGCCTATCAACATGACCGACCGTTGTCGCGGATCGATAGCCAAGCGATCGCTGAGTTAGAGCCGCATGTCCATCAGGTACAGCCTACCGGGTTGTGGATGCCGGAGGTGGCCAGCGTGCGTAACCCTCGGTTGGGACAGGCGTTGCGGCGTTCGCTCGAGCTTGATCCGAATGTGCTGCTGATCACCCAGGCGGCGGTAGAGTGCTTTGATATGGTCAAGGGGCGCATCGGTGCCGTCGAGACTGCAGCGGGTCGGTTTGAGGCCGAGCAGTTCCTAGTGAGTTGTGGTGCCTGGAGTGGCGATCTGATGTGGCTGCTGGGGCGAAAACTGGCGGTCGAGCCGGTCAAGGGGCAGATGATGCTGTTTAATAGCGGTGATCGCGCTCTACTGAATCGCGTGGTGCTGGCCGATGGTCGTTATCTGATTCCGCGTGATGATGGTCGGATTCTGGTCGGCAGCACGCTGGAGTATCAGGGCTACGACAAGCAGGTGACCGAGTCAGCCTATCAATCGCTGTACCAGTCAGCGTTGTCGATTCTGCCGGCGCTGGAGCAATGTCCGGTGGAGGCGCAGTGGTCTGGATTACGGCCCGGCTCGCCCGATGGAGTGCCCTATATCGGCCCGGTCGATGGTATCGATAATCTTTATCTCAACGCCGGCCACTTTCGCAATGGCCTGGTGTTGGCGCCGGCGTCGTGTCGGTTGGTGGCCGATCTGATGCTGCAACGGCCACCGGTGATCGATCCAGCCCCCTATTGCTGGCCGTTACGCTGATCGGTTAATCGTAGATGGTCGGTATCGGTTGGCGCTTGTGTTGGGTGCGCAGGTAGATGGCGGTGATCTTCTGCTCGATCTCGTCGCTGACCGGGCGGCCCTCGAGATAATCATCTAGCTGGTCGTAGCTGACGCCGAGGGCTTGCTCATCGGTCTTCTGCGGCACCAGACACTCCAGATCGGCGGTCGGAACCTTATGCACTAATGTCTCGGGAGCTCCGAGGGTTTCGGCCAGTCGCCGAACCTGACGTTTGCTCAAGCCAAACAGTGGTGCCAGATCGCAAGCCCCGTCGCCGAACTTGGTGTAGAAACCGGTGATGTTCTCAGCTGAGTGGTCAGTGCCGAGTACCAGTCCGCCTAGCAGGCCGGCGATATGGTATTGGGCGATCATTCGCGCCCGTGCTTTGACGTTACCCTTGGCAAAATCGACAGCGCCATCAGCGGCATTTAACAGCCCCGCCAGCCCTGACAGCGTTTCGGTATGGATGCCGTCGACGCCCGGCTTTACATTGACGGTGACGTTGTGACCGGCATTGATAAATCGTAGCGCGGTCTGGGCATCCTCTTCGTCGGCTTGAACGCCATAGGGCAGGCGCACAGCGACGAAGTGGTACTCATTATCGCCATCAGTGGCGTTAAGTTGTTCGACCGCCAGTTGGGCCAATCGGCCACAGGTCGATGAGTCGACCCCGCCGCTGATACCCAACACCAGGTGCTTTAGTCCGGACTGCTGCAGTCGAGTCTTGATGAAGTCGATCCGGCGCTGGATTTCGGCTGACGGATCGATCTGCGGCAATACTTTCATTTCAGCGATGATAGCTTGGCGGTTCATAGGCGGGTCTTCTACTTGAGCTCTGTGTCTATTGGCTATGGCTGTATCAAGTTATCGCTGTAATACGTTATTCGAGTTCCAGACCCGGGTAATTGGGATAATTCTCATCCAGTACCGTTTGCGAATCGGTGGCGAGGTCTTTTAGCCCCAGCTCTTTGTATCCCATCACCATCACTGCCAACGCATCGGCTACCGCTTGGGTCTTGGGGTAGTTCTCGATCACATAGCGGCCTCGATTGGTGGCGGCGACATAGACGCCCCGGCGGAGGTAATAACGCGCCACGTGCACCTCGTAAGCGGCCAGTTGGTTGCGCAGGAAGATCATCCGCTTGCGTGCATCGGGGGCGTACTGGCTGGAGGGGTAGCGTTCCAGCAGGCTGGCAAAGTCGTCGAACGAGTTGCGCGCCGAACCGGGATCACGCATCGACATATCGGTCGGCAGGTAACGATTGAGGAAACTTTGATCTTCCAGGAAGTGGGTCAGACCGCGCAGGTAATAAGCGTAATCAACGTTCTCGTGCTGTGGGTGCAGGCGAATAAAACGGTCGGCGGCGGCGACCGCCTCATCGGTCTTGCTCTGCTTGTGGTAAGCGAAGATCAGTTCGAGCTGAGCCTGCTCCGAGTAGCGACCAAACGGGTAGCGCGACTCCAGCATCTCCAGCTTTTGTGTTGCCAGTTCGAAGTTGTTCTCTTCCATTGCCTTGTTGGCACTTTGCCACAGTTCGGCTTCGGAGAGTTCGGGCCCGGCGTTGTCGCCGAAGATGGAACAGCCACTCAAGAAGCTGGCGAAAGCGAAAATAAGCGTCAATTTGACGAGGTGTTGCATCGTCTGGATCTCATAGATGATGTGTTGTGATGGCAGCGCAGGGCGTTAACATCGATAAACCCACTCGCGAGTCGCGCCGGAGAGGGCTGGATTCGGTTATACTGGGCAGATTATTTAACCACAGCGGCCTGTTAAACCCAACTTTCTTGGCGGGTAACCGGCTTCAAACCCCCACAGGTTTTTCATGACACAATCGATACACCTTCAGGCCATCGTGCCCGACGAGCTTGGCGGCTTCCGTTTAGATCAGGCCGTCGCACAGATTTTCCCCGAGCATTCGCGTTCACGCCTCAAAGGGTGGATTCAAAGCGGTGAGCTGCAGGTCGACGGCGCACAGATGCGGCCGCGCGATAAATTACAAGGTGGCGAACAGGTCGAGGTGAAGGCGCTGTTGCAAGGTGAAGAGCGCTGGCAGCCCGAGGCGATCGATATCGATGTGGTCTACGAAGACGATCATATCCTGGTTCTCAATAAGCCGACGGGATTGGTAGTGCATCCCGCTGCCGGGCACCATGACGGTACCCTGCTCAATGCCTTGCTACACCATTGCCCTTCGATTTCGGCCGTGCCGCGTGCGGGTATTGTTCACCGGCTCGACAAGGACACCACTGGATTGATGGTGGTAGCCAAGACGCTGGAGGCACAAACCGATCTGGTGGCGCAGTTGCAAGAGCGGGCGATGGGACGTGAGTACGAGGCGATCGCCTGTGGTGTGATGACCGGCGGTGGTTGTGTCGATGAGCCGATGGGACGTCATTCCAAGCAGCGTCAGAAGATGGCCGTCAGCCCGATGGGTAAGGAAGCGATCACTCACTATCGGTTGCTGAAGAAGTTTCGCGGTCATACCCATATTCGGTTAAAGCTTGAAACTGGCCGAACCCATCAGATTCGGGTGCATATGGCGCATATCAACTATCCGTTGGTCGGCGATCAACTATACGGTGGCCGGATGCGCCAACCCAAGGGGATCGGTCTTGACCTGCAAGAGTGTCTGCGCGGTTTCAAACGGCAGGCGCTGCACGCTAAGCGGTTGGAGCTGTACCATCCGCATACCGAAGAGCTGGTGTCGTGGGAGGTGCCGCTGCCTGACGATATGGTCGAGCTGCTTGAGCAGCTCGAACTTGATGCTAAGTCGATAGTTCAGGATTGATCGCGGTCGCTGGCGATACCATTGTTTAATAGCGCTGAGTGATTAACTGCCTGGGCCGATTATGACTCCTGCCGTACTTGCAGAACCGCAACTGATCATGCCCGACTGGCCCGCCCCGGCCAGCGTCGGCGCGATCTCGACCACCCGTATCGGTGGTGTCAGTGTCGCACCATTCGACAGTTTTAATTTGGGCGATCATGTCGATGACCTGCCGCAGTCGGTACTCAATAATCGCCAGCGCTTGCAGCAGCTGCTCGGTGACCAGGTCGGCTGCCAGTGGCTGAGGCAGGTGCACGGCATCGAGGTGGCGCAATTGGATCGGGTGGGGACCGTGATCGAGGCTGATGCATCGTCTACTGATCGAGCCGGTATCGCCTGCCTGGTCATGACCGCCGACTGCCTTCCCGTGTTGTTTTGCGATCGTCAGGGCACTCGGGTTGCGGCAGCTCATGCC
>JBFFKD010000236.1:0-4761 GCA_041555595.1 Motiliproteus sp. | reverse complement strand
GTGCTAGATTCTCGCACTAAGATCAGCCACTGCTCGAGCTAAACCATGTCACCCGAAAACGCCCTCTCTTTTTTCCTCGCAATCCTGATCTTCGGAATCACTCCGGGCCCCGGTACCTTCGCCATCTTGGCCAGAGCACTGACACGAGGCGCCAATAGCTGCATCATGCTGGCACTAGGAATGACAGTCAGCGACATCCTCTATCTGATCGCTGCCTGCTTCGGGCTGGCGACCATCGCCCAGCACTGGAGCGAACTATTCCTAGCGATTCGCATCATTGGCGGACTCTATCTGTGCTATCTGGGCTGGAAAATGTGGACCACGCCGCTCAACCTAGACCAACTGAACCAACCGGACAGTCGTAATGGCCAACTGCTAGGGTTTACTCAAGGCTTTCTTATTTCGGCCTCCAACCCCAAGGTAATCCTGTTCTATATCGCTTTTTTGCCAACCTTTATGGATTTAACCAGTCTCAGCGGCAACGACATCGCTCTAGCCAGCGGGCTCACGTTAGTGGGACTGATGTTAGGATTGATGATGATCGCCCACTTTGCTGCGAAGGCAAGGCAGTGGTTGCGATCAGAGACAGCGGTTAAGCGACTGAACCGCAGTGCCGGTTCGATCATGATGGCGGCCGGGACTTACTTAATAACAAGACACTGACACAAGAGGAAAGGCAAGGGGCAAGAGGTAAGAGGTAAGGAGGGAGTGAATATTCGATCTCAAAAAACCCTGAGCCGCATCAAAGACTCGCGATAGATATCACCTACAAGCCAGCTCCACAGAGACGACCGGAGCTAGGCGCTAAACCTCAACCCCATCTAGCACGTGATCAAACCACTCCTCGTCACGCACCTTAGTTTCGCTGACAGCCCAACGGAGAATCGATATATCGGCATCAACGACCGACTGCGGGTCGGCACTGATCAATGGATGCCAATCGGCTAACGGCTGGCCTTCAGATAATAGCCGATAAGCACAACTGACCGGCAACCATCGGTACTGCTCCGGTGCCAGGTCTCGCACATTGAGACACTCAGGCACCGCTTTGAAACGACCAGGATAATCACTGCAACGAAGACAGTTCAGATCGAGCTGACGGCAGGCGATACGGGTATACAGTAACTCCTGGGTATCCTCATCCTCGATCTTGTGCAGGCAACATCTGCCGCAGCCATCACACAGCGATTCCCACTGCTGATCCGACATCTGGTCTAGCGACTTGGTAAGCCAAAACGGCTGAGCGGCAACCATCTTTACGCCTTAGTACCTAGCGTCAGTCGGAGCGCTATACAGATCAAGCATGTACGGCTCTTTAGCGGGCGGCATCTGCAGGTAATAGCCCTTACTATCAATCTCCGCCAACAACTTCTTGCTATCCACCCGCGCTAACTCCTTATTGGGCGTAATCAACAACACCATGGCAGGCTGAGGCTGCCCGAACACCTCCAACAACGCTTCCGGCACCCGTTCCAAACCTTCACGCTTATCGACATACAGGTACATCTCAGACTGTTTGGAGCTTTTGAATACTTGGCAGATCAACTTCATGATTGCTTCTCTAATTCTACTGGTACAACCAGACTCTGCACCAATTGCTTGCCGATAACCTCAGCACGCCAACCTTGCAGGCCGGCCGGCAGCACCGCCTCACCCTGCTCCAACTGATTACGCAACAGCGCTTCCAGATCCTTACGACGAGCCAGAATCTCCGGTGCGATCTGCAGTGCCTCTGCACGTTGCTGCACTAATCTTTTCAACTTTTTCAACGGGCCGGCACAGTAACTTGGCAAGGGCTTAGGCGGCGTATCTATCAGACCGGCTCGCGCTAACTCATGCCCCTGCTCAACCAATTCTAAAATATCAGCACCATCTTTGGAGAGAGTTCGACCACGAATTTGCTCAGCTTTCGCCAGCGCTCCTTTATGACCGGGCTGCAGCACTGCAATCGACTGTAGAGTATTGTTATGAATGACAAAATTTCGCGGAATATTGCGCTGACGCGCCTGCCGCTCGCGCCAGCTCGAGAGTGACTGCAACACCCCCAGCTGATTCTGATCCATCTTCCAGGCTTGCTTAAAGCGCAGGTAATAGCGATCCATATCGGGCTCAGCCAACGCCGCCTCAGCAGCCTGCAAACACTCACCCAGCAACCACTCCATCTTGCCTTCGGCCTCAAGTCGGGGTGCCAACCGTTGATAGACTAACTCAAGGTAGACCACATCCTCGGCCGCATAACGCAGCTGAGAGTCGGTCAACGGTCGCTGCAACCAATCCGAACGGGTTTCATGCTTATCAACCTCCAACCCAAACACCGTCTCCAGCAGTCGCTGATAGCCAATCGACAATCCTAACCCCAGGAACGCACAAGCGGTCTGAGTATCGAACAGAGGCCGAGGGGTCGCGCCGTAGCAGTGCGCGAACAACTCCAGATCCTCGCTACCTGCGTGGATCAGTTTCAATACCGACGTGTCATTAAGCAACTCAACGAAGGGAGCGAAATCATCAATCGATTGCGGGTCAATCAAGTAGGCCTGATTGTCACAACCGATCTGAATTAACCCTGGAATGGGGTAGAAGGTATCGGTGCGCTGAAATTCGGTATCAACCGCCACTCGAGAATGCTGGCGCCACTGCAAACACAATTCCGCCAACCTGGCGTTTGATTCGACCCACTCGGCGCTTTCAATTGCTTGCTGGCACGGGTCTAACTGGTCGGAAAGGAGCGGCCCATTGATCATAAGGATTTACGTCCATTAAACGCGTGAGTCAGTGTACTACCGTCAACATATTCCAGTTCACCACCGAGTGGCACACCGTGGGCGATCCGGCTCACGTTCACCCCCATCGGCTTAACCTGCTCGACGATATAGTGTGCGGTGGCTTCACCCTCGACAGTCGGATTGGTGGCAACAATCAGCTCTTCCACCTCCGAATCGCTGAGTCGATCGAGCAGCTGCGGAATGCCGATGTCATCCGGCCCCAGCCCGTCCAGTGGCGACAGGTGTCCCTGCAACACAAAGTAATAGCCACGAAAGCTGGCGGTCTGTTCGATCGCAACCACATCAGCCGGACTCTCGACGACACACATCAGGGTACGATCGCGACTCTGACTACTGCAGATCTTACACACTGATTGTTCTGTCAGGGTGCGACATTGCTGGCAATGCCCGACCTCGGCCATCGCTTGCGCCAGCGCCTGTGACAACAACTGACCACCTTGACGGTCGCGCTCGAGCAACTGAAACGCCATTCGCTGCGCCGATCGAGCACCAACGCCTGGCAAGCAACGTAACGAAGTGATCAACCGGTCGATCAGTGGACTGTATGACATCGTTAACCTAATAACACAATGAGAAGCATAAATTGATGCCAGTTCAATATTAAAACCGGCCCGATTAGAACGGCATCTTAAAGCCGGGAGGCATCATACCGCCGGTCAGGCCTGACATCTTGTCCTGGCTAGTCGACTCGATTTTGCGAACGGCATCGTTAACCGCAGCAGCAATCAGGTCTTCCAATATCTCTTTATCTTCACTCATCAGGCTGGTGTCGATATCGACCTGTTTCACATCGTGGCGACCATTCATCACGATCTTAACCAGCCCAGCACCGGATTCACCCACCACTTCGGCGTTAGCGATCTCTTCCTGCGCCTGCTGCATCTTCTCCTGCATCTGCTGGGCCTGCTTCATCAGGTTACCCATTCCACCTTTCATCATCACTACTTCCTCACTTTACCGGTTCGCCGTTATCGACAGGCTTAATCGAGGCCGGATCGATACGGGCATTATAATTGGCGATAATCGCCTGAACATTGGGATCGCTCTCGATCGCCTGCACCGCCTGCGCCTGTCGCTCCTGCCGCTTACGCTCCTGGTACTGCGCCGGGGTTTCGCCCTGCGCTGGCGCTTCGACCACCTCGACCCGGATCTCATCACCCAGATAATCTGACAGAGCCTGAGCCAATCGCTGCTGATGGGTGACGTTGAACAGATGAATCTGCTGGCTAGTCAACGCGAAACTCCAACAGCCGGCCTCGACCGAACGAAGCGACGCGTTGGCGGCGATATTATACGTCATTCCGGTCAGACCAATCTGATCGATCAGCCCTACCCAGCGCACCGCCAACTCTCCACCATGAGTGACTTCGACAACCGGACTATCAGCAGCCCCAGCTGCCAGCACCACCGTCGGCTCAACAGCGCTATCCGCCAGCGACTGATCCGCTTCGGCCGCCACCCCAGACTCGACGCCAGCATCTATCGCCGGCACTGCGACGGCGGTTGCAGTGGCAGGAGACTGGGACGCCGCTACAGCGGTGGAACAGGATACAGTTGCCGTTGCATCAACCGTTTCGACAACCGGGCACAACGCCGGTTCAAGGATAGTTGCAACACTAGCGACGGCCTTTGCAGCGAGAGATGCGTCCGGCTCATCGGCGGCCGGCGCCTCAGACTTTTTTACCTCACCAGCCCCTCCAGTGGGAAGGGCAGCGGCGCTGTTGCCGTAACCCGGATCGGAGTCTGACCACGGGGGCGGATCGTCAAAGGCCGGAGCCACAGCTGCAGGCTGCATGCTTGCCGGCTCGACTCCCGCGTCCGGCGACTCGATTGGCGGCGCTGAAGGCATCGGTTGCGACTGTTGCAAATCAGAGCCAGACTGCGGCGCAGTCTTAGCGTCTAAAGCCGGAACAGATTGAGCGGGCATCGAGCCAATAGCCGGATCAACCGCAGAGCCCTGCGGCAACGCCAGCTCACC
>JBFFKD010000235.1:0-4777 GCA_041555595.1 Motiliproteus sp. | reverse complement strand
ATGAGTATGGAGCGCAAGGTGGCGATGACCGCTTACGGTGCCGAGCTGGTTGAGGTGTCGCAACAGCAGGGGATGGAAGGCGCTCGTGATCTGGCGTTGCAGATGCAGGATCAGGGGCAGGGGAAGGTACTGGATCAGTTCTCCAATTTTGATAACCCTGAGGCGCACTTCGACACCACGGGACCGGAGATCTGGCAGCAGAGTCACGGCCGAATCAGCCACTTTGTCAGTGCTATGGGAACGACCGGCACCATCATGGGGGTGTCTCGCTATCTCAAACAACAGAACCCTGCGATCGAGATCATCGGTTTGCAGCCCGAAGATGGGGCGAGTATCCCTGGTATTCGTCGTTGGCCTGAGGCCTATCTACCGAAGATTTATGACTCGGTGCGGATCGATCGGGTGATCGATATGGCTCAGTCTGAAGCCGAATGCTGTATGCGCGAATTGGCACGGCAAGAGGGGATCTTCTGCGGTGTATCGTCCGGTGGCGCGGTGGCTGGGGCGCTACGGCTGAGTAAAGAGGTTGAAAATGCGGTGATTGTCTGCATTATTTGCGATCGTGGTGATCGTTACCTATCGACCGGTGTCTTTGACGGCTAAGCAAGCCGTCTTGCCGGGCGCTTCTATTATTTTTACCGGATAGTCTTGGTGGTATCAAACCAGTTCCTTTTGCAGCGGGTTGAGCGCCGGTTTATCATACGCCCCCGTCATAATCTATTGAGTCATTGTCAGCACCGTTCGGAAAAACGCGGTGTTTGGCTGTTTTTGAATCGCTACACGAGTTGTCATTTTCATGGTTAAAGTCAGACAGGACCACCCGCTTGATGAGCACGGCAAGGTTGATGTCAGTGCTTGGCTGGAGCGAGTGCGGGCCGATATCAATATTCAGGACGATGTCGAACTGATTCGTGCCTGTGAGATGAGTCATCGGGCGCAGGAGCGGGTGTCTGCCCAAGAGGATATTTGGGCCGAAGAGGGCAGCGACAGTTATGCCACCGGGCTGGAGATGGCCGAGATCCTGGCTGAGTTGCGACTCGATCAGGATGCCTTGGTAGCGGCGATCTTGTACCGGGCAGTACGCGAGAAAAAACTGCCGATCAGTGAGGTCAGAGAGACGTTTGGATCAGAGGTCGCCAAACTGATCGAGGGTGTGTTGCAGATGGCTGCGATCGGTGCGGTACTGCACCCGACTCCCGATTCGGTACTGGGTCAGACTGAAGGCCAGCTCGACAACGTCCGTAAGATGCTGGTCACCATGATCGAAGACGTGCGAGTGGCGTTGATCAAATTGGCCGAACGTACCTGCGCCATTCGAGCGGTTAAAGACGGTAACCGTAAGAAGCGTTACCGGGTCGCCCGCGAAGTGTTTGATGTCTATGCGCCGTTGGCACACCGGCTCGGCATTGGCCATATCAAGTGGGAGCTGGAAGACTTGAGCTTTCGCTATCTGCAGCCCAATGCTTACAAACAGATCGCTAGCCTGCTGGCCGAGAAACGACTCGATCGGCAGCAGTTTATCGACGAGGTGTTGTACTCGTTGAAGACCGGTTTAGCGGATATCGGTATCGATGCTCAGCTGATGGGGCGGGCCAAGCATATCTACAGCATCTGGCGGAAGATGCAGCGCAAACGGATCGATTTCGACCAAGTCTATGATGTTAGGGCGGTACGAATTCTGGTGCCCGATGTGAAGGATTGCTACGCCACGTTGGGTGTCGTCCATGGTCAATGGAAGAATATTCCGCACGAGTTCGACGATTATATCGCCTCCCCAAAGAAAAACGGTTACAGCTCGTTGCATACTGCCGTGATTGGTCCCGAAGGCAAGGTACTAGAGATTCAGATCCGTACCCATGAGATGCACGACGACGCTGAACTGGGCGTGTGCGCACACTGGTTGTATAAGGGCACCGATACCGCTAACAAGAGCGATAGCTACGAGAGCAAGATCGCCTGGTTGCGACAGGTGTTGGAGTGGCAGGACGATGTTGGCAACGCCAGTGAGTTGGTCGACCAGCTGCGTGCAGGGGTCGAAGATGATCGGATCTACGCCTTTACGCCAGACGGCCATGTGGTCGATATGGCGGCCGCTTCGACCCCGCTCGACTTCGCCTATCGGGTTCATACCGAGATAGGGCATCGCTGCCGTGGCGCCAAGGTCAACGGTAAAATTGTACCGCTGACCAGTAAGCTCAAGACCGGCGATCAGGTGGTGATTATGACCGCCAAGCAGGGGGGGCCTAGTCGAGACTGGATGAACCCCAACTTTGGCTATGTCACTTCGGTCCGGGCACGGGCCAAGATCCGTCACTGGTTCAAAGAGCAGAATCGCGACCAGAACATTATTGAAGGCCGACATCTGATCGAGCGTGAGATTAAGCGGCTGGCGTTGGCCCAGGTTGATATTCACCAACTGGCTGAGAAACAAGGTTACCCTACCGATGAGGATCTGTATGCCGCGCTGGGTTCGGGCGATATTCGGCTGAGCCAGCTGTTGGCAGCAGCCCAGCGCCAGATCGAACAGCGGCAAGCCGATGACGAGCAGCTTGACCTCGATCTGACGCTCGAACTGCAACCCGAGCGTACCAAAGCGCATCAAGCCCAAAGTGACGTCACTATTGAAGGGGTCGGGAATTTGCTGACGGTGGTGGCTAACTGCTGCAAGCCGGTGCCCGGCGATGCCATCGTGGGCTATATCACGCAGGGCCGTGGGGTGTCTATTCACCGGCAGGACTGCAGCAATGCACTGCAGCTCGAATCCAGCGATCAGGAGCGGATGATCGAAGTCAGCTGGGGTGATAGAGATAGCGAACACAACTATGCGGTCGATATCGCCATCGATGCGCTGGACCGTCACGGCCTGCTGCGCGATATCATGATCGTGATGAGCAATGAGCGGACTGTGGTGGTGTCGGTCAATACCCAGACCGACAAGAAGCAGGGCACCGCCCGACTGTTGATTTCGGTCGAGGTGAAACGATTGGCGGATCTGGGGCGGGTGATGGATAAGATCGCCCAGCTACCCAATATTATCGATGTGCATCGCCAGTTGCCGGGCGTTTACTGATGGCCTATCAGCTCGATGATCTGTTGCGGTTGATGGCGAACCTGCGCGACGCCGACCACGGTTGTCCGTGGGACCGCAAACAAGATCTGGCTTCGATCGTACCGCACACCCTCGATGAAGTGTATGAGGTGATCGATACCATCGAGCGGCAGGATTACCCCCATCTGCAGGATGAGTTGGGAGACCTGCTCTTCCAGGTGGTGTTCTATGCCCAGATCTGTGCCGAAGCCGGCCGGTTTGAATTTGGCGACATTATCGACGGCTTAGTCACCAAGTTGCTGCGGCGCCATCCGCATGTATACCCCGATGGCAGCTTTGCCAGCTTCGGTAGCGAGGTGCGACTTAGCGAAGCGCAGATTAAGCAAAGCTGGGAACGGATCAAGGCCGAAGAGCGGGCCGAGAAAGAGCTAACCGTCGCAGCAGTGGATACCACCGTACCGACTTCGGTGCTGGATGATATCTCCACCGCTATGCCAGCGCTGATGCGGGCGCACAAACTGCAAAAACGCGCCGCCTCAATTGGCTTCGACTGGCAAACGCTGACGCCGGTACTGGATAATCTTGATGATGAACTCATCGAGTTACGGCAGGCGATCGCCAGTGGTGACCAAGCCGATATTACTGACGAGCTGGGTGATGTGCTGTTTTCCTGCGTTAACCTTGCTCGGCATTTGAAACAGGATTCGGAGCAGGCACTGCGCCAGTCCAATCACAAGTTTGAACAGCGATTTCGTCGGGTAGAGCAGTTGGCCGAGCAGCAGGGGCTGGTGATGGCCGAGACCGACGAAGCGGCGTTGGATCGGCTCTGGCTGCAGGCCAAGGCCGAACTGAGATCAAGCTAAACCCGCTCCGCGGTCAGAGCCCAAACTCCTGACGCCGTAGCGCCAACTGTTGCAATGTGGCGACGCTAAGCAGGTCGCTGATGCGGCCATCCAGACTCATCGCCAGCGCCTCGTCGAACGGTAGTCGCCTAATCTGCAGCTGCTCGGTGTCGTCCCAGTCGCTTTCTCCCTGGCTTAACTGCTGCGCGACAAAGGCGCTACCGACCTCATCGGTGACCGAATTCGACAGCTCGACCTGCAGCAGTTGGGTCATCTTGGCGGCGCGCAATCCGGTCTCCTCCGCGAGCTCTTTATGGGCTCCGTCGATGGCGCTTTGATCGATCGGGTAACCGCCCATCGGCACTTCCCAGCTGTAGTTGTCGGTGGCGTAGCGGTATTGGCCGACCAGCCAGGTGTATCCCTGTTCATCGATCGGGATGATTGCGACAGCGCGGTTGCGAAATTTGACCAGACCATAGATCCCTTCGTTTCCCGCGGGATTGATCACCTTATCTTCACGCACGCGAATCCACGGATTTTCGTATATCCAGCGGCTGGCGAGGGTGAGCCAGGGGTTTTTGGTATCGGTTTTGTGCATAGCGCGCGCCTGTCGGGGTCAGCTGGGCAGAATAGCTTAGGCGGGATGGAATGCACAATTGGTCATCATCAATGGACTGCTGTAGGAGCTTACCAGTAGGTGATTTTTATCAGGTTTTAGACACCGGGCTATCGTTGTTAATTGCGCCGGGAGCGGTGCGATAGAAACGGCAATTGTTACAGTAAAATCAGTAAGAGCTTAATTTAACTCCATCAATAGCTCGATTAACGAGTTAGCACGTCTACAAAAATCCAAAAAAAGCCCGCAGTAGCGCAATGCTGTTCACTT
>JBFFKD010000234.1:0-4868 GCA_041555595.1 Motiliproteus sp. | reverse complement strand
CGATGACTGCACAATCGAAGTTAATCATATCTATGTCATACCCCCAGGCCACTTCCTGACTGTCACGTCAGGTAATCTAAAGCTTTCCCCCATACCACCGCAGTCCAGAACAGCGATAGATCCCTTTTTGACGTCGCTCGCTGACGACTTGGGGGAGCGGTCGGTTGGTATTATTCTCTCAGGCACCGGCAGTCACGGCTTAAGAGGCATCAAACAGATCAAGGTAAAAGGCGGGCGAGTGCTGGCGCAAGCGCCCGATACCACCGATTTTGATCAGATGCCACGCAATGCTATCGCCACCGGCGCGGTTGATGCCGTCTTAGCGCCAGAGCAAATGGCCGATGATCTGATCAACTATGCCCTAATGACTACCCTGTACAGCAATACTGACTTACTGGCCAATAACGAGGCGACTAAGGAGCCGCTAGATAAAATACTGGCACTACTCAAGCAAGAGACCCTGCTTGATTACAGTTTATATCGCAAGAACATGGTATTACGCCGTATATCCCGGCGTATGCGGTTGCTCTCTTTGCTCCACTTGGAGGACTACCTGAAACTCTTGATCAACACACCCGAGGAGCTCGCTGCCTTACACCAAGATCTATTGATTAATGTTTCGGCTTTTTTTCGCGAGCCGAAAGCGTTAGGCGTGCTGACAAAGAGTGTAATTCCAGGGCTCGTCGCGCGTTGCGACCCAGAACATCCCATCCGTATCTGGATACCTGGCTGTGCTACGGGTGAAGAAGCCCTGACAATAACCATGCTGGTTTTGGAACAATTTACAGCAGCCAACAAAACCCCTTCACTACAAGTCTTTGCGACCGATATCGATGACAAAGCCCTTCAGCAATGCCGACGCGGACGTTATCCAGCTGGCATTGCGCTAGAGCTGACCGCCGAACGCTTACAGCGATATTTTACCCAGCAATCGGATACCAGTTATCAGGTCTGTAAATCACTACGCCAATATATTTTATTCGCCCCCCAAAACGTGGTCAGTGATCCCCCCTTTTCCCAACTAGACCTGATCAGCTGTCAAAACCTGTTTATCTACCTAGAGCCTGAGATCCAACAGCAGGTCATCTCCCTGTTCCATTTCGGACTTAAGGAGGAGGGTTATTTGATACTCGGCCCCTCCGAATCAATTCGAGGCGAAAGCCAACTGTTCAAACCGATCTCTCGTAAATGGCGGATATTTAAACGCTTAAACATTGAACGCAACCGGCTGGCTAATTTGCCGCTGACACTCGATACCATCAAAAAAGCAGCATCATATTCATCGAGCCATACCTCATCGCAAGGTAATAGCATGACCCATCTGATGCACGCCACGCTACTGGCTCACCACACGCCAGCCTCGGCGTTGATCGATCGCCATGGTGAAGCGCTGTGTTTTCATGGCCAGACATCCGACTACCTGCAAATCCCTGACGGTCAACCGACTCAAAACCTGCTCGCGATGACACGGCAGGGGTTGCGGACCCGGCTGAGAACCGCAATACGGCAAGCCTTGATCGACCAGCGCGAAGTGATCTATGAAGATGCACGGGTGGTTCGCAATGGCCAGTATTTTCCTTGTACCTTAAAGGTTTGTCCCGTTCCAGATTCCACCAATGAGCGGGATCTGCTGTTAGTCAGCTTTACCGATCGGCCGCTACCCGCGGCGCCGATGCTAGCCGGTGACGAACTGATCGATGACAGCGTGATCCAGCAGCTCGAGCACGAACTCAAGGTCACCCATGAGGAGTTACACACCAATATTGAAGCGCTGGAACTCACCAATGAAGAGTTAAAGGCATCGAATGAAGAAGCGATGTCGATTAACGAAGAGATGCAGTCCACCAATGAGGAGTTAGAAACCTCGGGCGAAGAGCTTCGCTCGGTCAACGAAGAGCTGATCAACGCTAACAACCAGTTACAAGAAAAAATTGCAGAGCTTGAACAGAGCAATAACGATATCTCTAATCTGCTGAGCAGCAGCGATATCGGCACTCTGTTCCTGGACACGCGTTTACATATCAAGTTATTTACACCGCCGATGCAGGCGTTGTTGACCCTACTCGATCAGGATATTAGCAGGCCGCTTGCCGATTTCTGTCTGCGCTTTGATGATCCGCGGTTATTGCACGATTGTCGGCAGGTACTCGAACAACTGACAGCGATGGAACGGGTGGTCGTGGCTGATTCTGGCCGCAGTTATCTTAGGCGGATACGACCCTACCGAACCCACGATGACCGCATCGACGGTGTCGTCATAACCTTTGTCGATATCAGCCAGCGGATGCAGGCGGACGCTGAGACACGGCGGTTGGCTCAAGTGTTACAGGACTCCAACGATGCCGTTATCGTGCAAGATCTAAACGGTAACATCACCGACTGGAACCGCGGGGCTACCCAGCTGTACGGCTACCCAGAATCTGAAATGCTGGGTTCGGCGTTCTCTAAATTAATCCCCACTGACAAGGCCGATTCAACAAAGTCGCTGTTCGACAGTCTGCTCAAGGGTGGCGAGGGTTATTCCGCAGAGACCCTGCGTCTGCATCGAGATGGCCACCAACTTAATGTTTGGCTAACCGCTACCCGTTTGCTAGACGGGTCAGGAAATGTCCTGGCGATCGCCACCACCGAACGTGATATCAGCCAGCAGAAGCAGCTCGAAAATGAACTCAAAATACTCAACAAGACCCTCGAGAAGCGGGTCGCTGAACGCACCGTTGAGCTAAAGAGGATAGCCAACAAACTGGCCGTGATGTATCGCACGGCACCCGTGGGTTTGTGTGCACTGGATCAGCACTTGAGATTAAGGAGCATCAATGACAACCTGATCCAAGATCTGTCCCTGAAGCAACAGGCCGACGCGATCAGGGGGCGAAAACTGCAGCAGGTTGCCCCTGAGCTGGCCGAGCAGTTGATGCCACTGTTACAACGCGTATTAGACGATGGTCATCCTGTTTCGGACTATGAGGTTCACCTAAAAGCCCCTGATAATCAGCTACGTACCTTCTTGTGCTATTGCCAGCCGATAACACAAGAACAAGAACAAGAACAAGAACAAGAACAAGAACAAGAACAAGAACAAGAACAAGAACAAGAACAGTATGTCGGGGTCAGCGTCGCATTGCAGGATATCACGCAGCGCAAAGCAACCGAGCAGGCACTCAAGGATAAAGAGGAGCGGGTCACCTCAATACTCAATACTGCAGTGGATGCGATCATCAGTATTAACGGCTCCGGGCTGATAGAGGTGTTTAACCCGGCTGCGGAACAGATGTTTGGCTATGCGGCGGTTGAAGCGATCGGTAAAAGCATTGACCTGTTGATGCCATCGCCTCATCGCGAGCAGCACCAAAGCCACCTCGCCCGTTACAAGAAGCAGACGCGGCGCTCAACCGTCGTTGGCAGCAGCCAGGAGCTGATTGCGGTACGCAAAGATGGCACCACCTTCCCCATCAGCCTTTCAGTTGGTGAAGTCGACCATCGGCAAAGTTATACCGGTATTATTCGAGATCTATCCCAGCAAAGGGCGCTGCAGAACCAGCTGCTATCGATCGCAGAACAGGTCCAACGAGAGATCGGTCAGGCACTGCACGACGATATCGGCCAGGAGATGACCGGCCTGGCGTTAAAGGCTGAAACCCTCTATCAACGACTGCAGGGGATTGACAGTGGCGAGCTAGAATTTACCGCCAATATCATTGCCAGTTTAGATAGAACCCGAAAAAAGATCCGTATCCTCTCACACGGTTTGATTCCTGTTGCTCTCGATGGCAATGGCCTCAATCATGCGTTGAAGGCGTTAGCGCAGGAGGCGAGCGAAGCCTTCAGTGTTAACTGCAGTTTCAGCGCCAGCCCCTACACTGAACTCAATGACCCCAACGTTGCGAACCAGCTCTACCATATCGCCCAAGAGGCGATCGGTAATGCCATGCGCCATAGCCAAGGAGAGCATATCCAAGTGCGGCTCAATCGCGAGAGCCGGGGACTGACGCTCACCATTGAAGATGATGGTCTGGGTATGCCCGATGACGCACTACAAGGAACAGGGTCTGGTCTCAATATCATGCGATACCGCGCCAGTATGATTGATGCCCAGTTAACTATCACATCGAGTAAATTGGGAGGCATCAGAGTCATCTGCTGCCTTCGTAATGGAGAAGACAATGCACCAAGCCGGTTCAAGGAAGATAAACCCTCCCTGTAGAGTACTGATCGTAGATGACCACCCAGCCGTTCGTGAGGGACTCAGGATGCGCATCAACCAGCAGAGCGACATGGTCGTTTGCGCTGAAGCGGACGGCGTTCAGCAGGCGCTGCTCCTTATCGAACAAGAGGTTCCGGATGTCGCCGTGATCGATATCTCTCTTAAAGACGGCAACGGCATCGATTTGATTAAACGGATCAAAGCTGAGAAATATCCAACCCGAATTTTGGTCTGGTCGATGCACCCCGACAGTTTATATGCCGATAGAGCGATCCGGGCCGGAGCGTTGGGCTATATCAATAAAGAAAATACCACCGGACAACTGGTGGAGGCGATCCAACAAGTCAACCACAACCAGGTCTATCTCAGCCCAGAAACCACTAAATTGTTGTTAGAAAGAAGCTTATCGGGTAGGGACAACGCTTTAGATTCTCCTGTTGATGCCTTGTCAAATCGAGAGCTTAGTGTCTTCAAAATGATCGGGGAGGGGCTTGCTACCTCGACTATTGCGAAACAACTCAACATTAGCGTACACACTGTCGAAACGCACAGGCAGCGAATAAAGTCCAAGCTCCACCTTAAATGTGCATCAGAGCTAACCACCCAGGCCGCCCGCTGGGTATTAGAAGAAAAGTGATGCCTTTGACCGAGATATCAGTCTGGT
>JBFFKD010000233.1:0-4881 GCA_041555595.1 Motiliproteus sp. | reverse complement strand
GCTATCTATCGCCGGTAGAGCCTCTAACCCTTATTCTTTTTTTACGCTTGAATTGAATCTATTGTTCAAAAATATCACCTCAATCATGATTGAGAGTGGCAAGTGAGAATCGGATAAGCCAAAATCGATCTGCCTAATTCATTAGCTCAATACGGGGCCAGCCCGGAAAAGGATCAAAAGATGTTTATTAAAGTGAAAAAGAACTGCGGAATTCTCATGGAAAACAACGCCATGGAATCCGGCAGCGTAGTTCCGGTCTCCAGTAACTTCTTAATCAACCTGGGGCAGGTAGCCGAAATCTCGTTCTACACCATCAAAGAAGACAAACAGCGCCAGAACCTTGAACATGGTGCGTTTACCATCCCCAAAAACACCCGCGTAATCCACCTGACCATGGACTACCGTTACTCCAGCTATCAGGAAGACCGTCCCGGTTTCAGCAACCGCCAAATCAATCAACGGGCCTATTACAAACTATTCTTCCTGCCCGAATGCCCAGGCGAGTACGAGCAGCTACGCAGCCATATTGAACAGCAGGTCTGTAACCTCTGAACGGGCTAACTTAGCCCTCAACCGTATATTTGCCACGGAGTGGCCATGATGAACGACACACCACTAGCGCCCGGTTTGATCAAGCCGACAGCCCAGCAGCTACTGAGTTTAAGCTATTGGTCTGGAGCGAATAACCCGCTCGGTCTCAGCACCGCCCGACATTGGAAGAGCGATCTAGGCGGTCTGTGGTTCTGGAGTTTGTTAGAGAGTCGTAAACGATTGCAGCTGGTTAATCAGCTGCTTCCGGACGCGTCGTTACCCGCCTTCGGTATCGAATTACTGCAGCAATCGCTCGATCACTGGCTGTTACAGCCCGCCCGCGACAAAGCTCAACAAGCTGTTATCGATGGCACCGACCCCGACCCTTTTAAACAGCAAAACTGTCAAATTGAAAGCCGTTACGCCGAACTGACTGCCGAGCTGTGTCAGCAATGCTTCATCGACAATCGCTTTTCACCCGAGATGGCCGCACAGCTCTTCATCGATCCGCAGCAACGCCAAGCATTGTTTGTACGCATCGCTGAACTGGCAGCGCTAGAGTACCGCTATAACAGCCAGGGCCTGACCCGACTAACGGCCCAGAAAGAGCTACTCACCACGCTGCTGATGCTGATCACCGGCACCGAAGTCACCGCCCCGCACCCTTACCGCAAATATGACGATAATAACCAACCTCTCGATAGCCTCGAAGCGTATCTGGCTCAGTGCCAACTGCGATTAGAAAAGCTTTACCAACAAAACGCCTTCGATCTGGTCCACTTCAGCGAACATTCAGCCGCAGCCAAGCTCGGTTGCTGCGACTACCAGGTCGTCGATGGATCAGCCTGGCACGGTGTCAAACTTCGCTATTACCCCAGCCCGGCAAAAGGCGCAGATAACAACCCCGTTCTCTACCTCAACAGCCCGCTGATCAACCGCGCCGAGATTTTCGACCTGGCGGCCGGTAAATCGGTCATCGAAGGTTTGCTCCAGGCCGGCCACCATCTCTATCTGGTCGATTTCACCGACGCTGGCGATCAACCCGCCGAATCGGGACAACCTCGAGGGCTCGATTTTTTCGGCAAGCAGGTACACGACCGCTATCTGGACCTGGTCATCCAACAACACCCCAACCAGCCGATTCACGCCATGGGCTATTGCATGGGGGGCAGCTTGCTGCTGACCTACCTGGCCCGCCGCGCCGAAGAGCGCGAAGCTCAGGGGCTGCCGATGGATATCACCAAACTGGTACTGATGGCGACGCCGGTGCGGTTTGACGACGACAGCAGCGGCCATGGTCCAATGCGCCAACTGATTCGTGACAGTTACGACGAGACACTGATCGACAACCTGTTCGATGGGGCTAACATCCCGCCGCAGATGATCGAAGCGGGCATGCATCAGATCCAGCCCGGGGTACGTTACACCGTCACCCGCGGTTTTTATGAACGAGCCACCTTCGATAATGCCATCGAAGACGCGGCCCCTTTTCTCAACTGGCTCAACCACGGCACCCGTTTTCCGGCTCGGGCTCATCGCCAGTGGATTCAAAATATATTCATCGGCAATCAGATCTGGAATGGCGAATACCGGCTCTCATCGACCGTCACTAAACTCGATGGGCAGCCGGTCGATATGCACGCCCTCACCCGTGCGGGGGTCCAGCTGATGGACTACCGCGGCCTGCGTGATCCGATCTCACCGATCGGTTCATGCATCGCCAGCCAGACCTGGGGCGCAAAAGAGGCCAACGACAGCACCACCACCAACGGCCTCAACCGTACCATCGAAAAAAACATCGGCCATATCTTCGTCGTCAGCCGCAAACATCTGGCCGAGTTTTTGGAGCGTGCACTGCACTTCTACCAGGCAACCGATTAGCACGCCTGCTGTCCCTCTCGATGAGAGATGCGCTTTCCCAAGCGCTTTCTCTATCGAGGGACAGGCCCCCTTATGGCATGCGACTGAAGCAGCCCGCAATAAAACCAAAATCTTCGAATTAAAGTTTTCCTAGCAGCATTGACTAGAAACTGCGGCTAGTCGCCATCTAAACCACCCAATAATCTGATTTGCATCAGGATATATCGCCTGCAACCATGTTAATGTTGGGTCAATGTAGTAGATCCCTTTATCCATCGGCGAGTCAGAGATGTCTAAGTATTACCGCCAAGCGGGTTTCAGTCTGATTGAACTCTGCGTCACGGTCGCGATCGCAGCCTTAATCATGACGGTTGGCGTGCCCGGATTTCAAAGCATGAGCAATGAGAACCATGCCAGCTCGCACCTTGATGAACTTAACAATGCGATCCGGCTGGCACGTCACTTATCGGTTGAGCACCACCGTAGCGCCAAGGTCTGCGCTCGTACCTTCGACTCAGATCCAACGGCGAAGCCCTCGTGCTCATCAGCCCATAATGATTGGGTCAATGGCTGGGCTGTTATGCTCGAGGATGATCCGAGTAACGCCGTATGCACCGACGGTTGGTGCGACATCATGACCAGCCATCATGAGAATGATGAAACAAACTGGGCGGTTGTTAAAAGTAACGGTACCGATGTGTTACCCGAAATTAAATTCCGTTCGACTGGCACTCTGCATCCGGATTCAAGTACCTCGGTATCGGTCACCATAGAGCTCAACGGCTGTAGTAAAATCACTCAAATTAGCCTGACCGGACAGCTCGATTACTCCTCCTTTGGCTGCGACCCAACTCCGAGTTGATACCATGATGCATCGATTTAAACATCAACGCGGCTTCACCCTGATCGAAATACTGATCGCCCTACTGGTGTTCGGTCTCGGCATACTGGGCATCACAGCACTGACTAGCCAGAGCCAACGCATTACCCATCAAGCTTATCAATCGATGGTCGCCACCTGGCAGCTGCACGACATGATGGAGCTGATCCGTGCCAATGCTTCAGAGGCTCGCGGCAGCACCAACTACCAATATAGTTACAACGCCACGATCCCTACTGACCCGAACTGCATCGACACCGGCTGCAGCGCCACCGAAATGGCTCGATACGACCTGCTGCAATGGATCAATTCGGCAGCAAACGATCTTCCCGGTGGTGAAATAACCGTCTCCTCATCGACGGGTTCCTACACCCTGACCCTCTATTGGGATGGAGATCGAACCGGATCGACCGCCACGCCCGATCCCGATTGCGACAACGAAACGACACTGATGTGTCAAAAGCTGGAGTTCGAACTATGAGCCAGCCGACCCGCAATAGACAAAATGGCTTCTCACTGGTCGAGTTAATGATCGCGCTAGTGCTTGGGCTGCTGGTTGGCGGCATGATCCTGCAAGTGTTCATCATGAACAACAAGTCGATCGTTTTTCAACGCGCAGCGATCATCACCCAGGATCAGGGGCGAGTGGCACTGGATATGATGGCGCGCTACATCCGCATGGCGGGGTATCAGGAGATCGACCTGACCGATGGCAACCTAAGCGATGGCCTCAGCGGCGTTGATAACGGCACCAACGATAGCATCTCAGTCTCATACCAAGCTGGCGGTTCGATGAGCCTGCCTATCTACAGCTGTACCGGCGAGACCCTCACATCCGCCAGCAGCGGCACCAAAAGCGTCAACCAATTCAAACTGGTTGATAGCGGCGACGGCACCTACGATCTGATCTGCGATACGGGCACCAGTTCGGGAACGCTGGCCAGCAACGTTGAACAGTTCGATATCCTCTACGGCGTCGACACCGATGCCGACCTGGCACCCAACCGCTACACCAGCGCCACCGCAGTCAGTAACAGCGCCGAAAGCATGGCCGATGTGGTCGCGGTCAAAATTTGTATGATCCTCGCCAGCGACGATAATATGATCGACGGTACCGCGCCGGATTACGTCGATTGCGCTGAAGCCACTACCAGCCCAACCGATCACCGCATCCGGCGCCGGGTTCACTCAACCATTACGCTCAGAAATCGCGTCGGAGGTGGCTCGTGATGATCAACTTACCGCTTCACCACAAACAGCAGGGGGCGACCCTGATCATCGCGCTGATCTTTATGGTGCTGTTGACCGTGGTCTCGCTATCGAGCATGCACTCCTCCAGCTTCGAGATCAAAGTAGCCCGCAGTGTGAAAACTCAGGTCGATGCGCTCAACGTCGCCGAAGAAGCCCTGCTCGCCGGTGAAGCTGCGGTTGAGGCGATCACCAATATCGCTAACTACCCCACCAGCAGCGGCTATAGTTTGGGCAGTGCCCATAGCAGTCTGAGCAGCCTGGGCGACCTGCTCAATATCAGCTCGGCCGCAGGTTCATCGGTCAGCGGTAAGCACCAGTTTTTCCATGTTGAATACCTCGGCACGCCGCCGGTATCGGGT
>JBFFKD010000232.1:0-4881 GCA_041555595.1 Motiliproteus sp. | reverse complement strand
TCGTCGAGCACCTGGCGCACCATGCGCGCCATCTCAGAAAAGCGGTAGGGCTTGGCCACAAGCCCCGTGGCGCCGCTGCGCAGCGCCTCATCACCCTGCTCTTTTTTGAGCAGCGCCTTGGCCATAGGAGAATCGATCGATATGTAGTCAGCCCTGCCAAAAATCTCATCGTAACCAACAACTCGAAACCGCTTTATCTCCCCGGCCTCATTCTCAACGTCAACCCATGCACCAAAGAACACCCTGCCCTCTTGCTCAGGGCCATAATTGACAACACGAAGTTCATCAATGCATTTTCTAAGGTAGCGCACACGACGATCAATCTCACGTAGCCGTTTTTTGTTGTACTGGTAGTCCGCATTCTCACTTCTATCACCAAGGCTTGCAGCCCAGGTCACCTTCTTGGTGACCTCCGGCCGCTCTTTTCGCCACAGAAAATCCAACTCCTCTTTAAGTTTTTGGTAACCTTGCTGCGTTATCAACTTCGCTTTCATTGAGCTCTATCCAAACAGTGTTTTAACGTCAGCATAACTGGAAACTGACAAGAAGATAGCCACCCGTACCGATACCATCGAGCATCGCCGTTAATATCAGCAAAGCCTCTACATAATTCCAAGACGGCGCGCAGACTGAGCCTTGCTGGCATTGCTCGGCCCTTGGTTAAAGCGACACCAATGATGGATCTCTACAGATATGGCAACGCGGCAGCTACCGCTCGATAGCGCATCCCTGTCGAGAGCTATCAAAAAAACGTATTATTCTCTGAGGAGCATCTGGGCTCCATAACTCTGACCGGATAGGACACCTATGGACCTGTTTATCTACCTCGACGGCACTCACATCGACCCCGCTCATATCGATAAGATCAGTGGCCCCATCGGCGAATCAATCTCGCAATGGGTCGAACAGAACCCGACCAATGTGGATCTGATTAACCAATGCCGCACCGAAGCCGGCAGTGAGACCTCGAGTCGGGCTGAGTTTCCGGCGCTGGGCATTCACCTGGCGGTTAAACGCAAGGCGGAACTCAAAGCCCCGTTAAATTTTTTCTATACCCTTGCCAAGCAACACAAGCAGGAGTTTGTATTAGGCCTGCGAGACAAAGGCACCGGCGCGACCGAGGAGGTTTGTTACTTTGGTTTCGAAGAAGGCAAGCCCGATGCTTTCGAGGTTTCCAACTATATCGGCCTGTAACCGTCCGCAAACAAACTGACGATCCGGGATCGATAAGCGCTCTGGAACAGCTCAACAACGACGATAGATCCAATAACAGCAGTTGAGCAGCACGCTGTCCCAGCCTACTTAACTCCGCCCACTGACACTGATGACGTTTCGTCCGCACAGACCCGAGCCGACTGGAGATAACCCGATGTTAATTGTACGACCAATCACCTTCGCCGACCTGACCGCGCTGGAGCAACTCGCGGTAGTCGCGGGCGGCAGTATGTCGACCTTGCCGGCCAACCGCGATCACTTGTCAGAGATAATTGCCGCAACCCAGCAATCCCTTCGCAGCACTGTCCATAGCCCCGGCGGTGAGAGTTACCACTTTGTACTAGAAGATACCCAAAACGGTGAGATTGTTGGCATAGCCGGGGTCGACTCATCGGTCGGCCTTAAATCGCCGTTCTATAGCTATAGAATCGAGCAGGTGGTGCACGCCTCCAACGACCTACAGATTCACAACCGAATTCCGGCACTGCACCTGTGTCAGGATCATACCGGCTGCAACAGCCTGTGCAGCCTGTTCCTAGCTCCGGCACACCGAACCGCCGACAACCTTAATCTATTGTCGCGTGCCCGGATGCTATTCATGGCCTGCCATCGCCAACGCTTTGCCGACAGAACACTGGTAGAGCTGCAGGGGATCCAGGATGAGAACAACAAGTCGCCCTTTTGGGAGGCGATTGGTCGGCACTTTTTCAGAATGGATTACTCCCGTGCCAACTACCTGACCGGGATTCAGGATAAAAGCTTTATCGCTGACCTGATGCCGAACTACCCGGTCTACATCCCACTCCTGCCCGAGCAGGCTCAGGCCGTTATCGGCAAACCCCGTCCGGATATCGCACCGGTTGCCGAACTACTTGAAGCCGAAGGTTTCAAGTACCGCGGCTACGTCGATATTTTTGATGCTGGGCCAACACTGGAGCTACCTACCGACCAGATCCGCAGCCTTAGCGGTAGTCAGTCATTGACTGCCAACGGTACCAAACAGGATCAGCAAGACGCAGCTATGGCACTGGTCAGCAACACCGAGTTAAAACAGTTCCGCTGCCTGCTGACCAGACTGGATCTACAGCAACCTCAGCTCAGCAACGCTGCGGCAGAACAGCTCAAGGTCGACTGCGGTGATCCGATCCGGGCACATCCTCTGGCCCCCTAGCGTTCAAATTGGAAGGTTGTCGCCAGCTCAGTCCCCGCGAAGAGCGGTGCCTACCACCAACAGATAACGGTTTCCATTCATAGCAAAGGCTGTCGCCCGGTTAGAACAGGGTAACAAAACAGCTCAACCCGGTGTGATTAGACCCAGTCAAACGACAACAGGGGCACACTGGGATCGCCAGTCCCATCAACCAGATCCCGGTTGTAGATCACAGCGGACCTTGCAGCTGTCAATGAAAACGATGCGTTAAAAACAACGACGCAACGACCAGAGCATCTGATCGTTGCGTTAGGAAGCGACCGGAAGACAGCCGCTATTGATCAATCCGTTTAAAACTAGAACTGATCTTCGTCCATCGACATCAGTGACTCAGCGCTACTGCAAAGGCTCAATGCCAAGCTTTCATTACGTGGCAAGATACGCTGAAAATAGAATCGAGCGGAGTGGATCTTAGCCTGATAGAAACGACTCTCGTCAGTGCCGGCATCCAGTTTCTGTTGCGCTACAGTTGCCGAGCGCGCCCACAGGTACGCCATCACGGTATAACCGGAGTACATCAAATAATCGAAGCTGGCAGCGCCCATCTCATCCGGGTTAGCCTCGGCACGCTCGGCGATATCACGACTGAGCTGTTCCCAGCGATCCAGGTTCGCCGTCAGGGGTGCGAGAAATTCAGCCGCGCACGCATTGGACGATTCGGACTCGATGTAGGCACGTACCTGGCCGGTAAAGTGGTGCAGTAGCTCGCCCTTGGATGCCAGCACCTTACGTCCCAGCAGATCAAGCGCCTGGATGCCGTTGGTTCCTTCATAGATCGGTGCGATGCGGGCATCACGCAGGATCTGCTCCATTCCCCACTCGGCAATATAGCCATGACCACCCAGCGTCTGTATCCCCAAGCTGGCCGCTTCAACGCCCGCCTCGGTGACAAAACCCTTAGCGATCGGAATCAACAGAGCCAACAATTTTTCGGCGTCCTGACGCTCCTCTTCAGAGGCTGCCTGATGGGCGCGGTCAACCTGCTTGGCACACAGATAGGTCAATGCCCGGCCACCTTCGGCAAACACTTTCTGAGTTAACAGCATGCGCCGAACATCGGGATGAACGATGATCGGGTCAGCACTCTTCTCCGGCTGTTTGGCACCGGTCAGCGATCGCATCTGCAATCGATCCTTGGCGTAAGCCAGCGCGCCCTGATAGGAAAGTTCTGCATGACAGACGCCCTGCTGAGCAACAAACAAACGCGCATTGTTCATAAAGGTGAACATGCAGTTGAGTCCCTTGTTCGGCGGCCCGATCAAATACCCCTTAGCGCCGTCAAAGTTCATCACACAGGTCGGACTGGCGTGGATTCCCATCTTGTGTTCCAGCGAACCACACTCGACCGTATTGCGATCCAGCACGTTGCCATCAGCATCAACATTGAACTTGGGAACCAAAAACAACGAAATGCCTTTTACTCCGGCAGGTGCATCCGGTAGTCGTGCCAGCACGATATGAATAATGTTTTCGGAGTAGTCCTGATCACCCGAGGTGATGAAGATTTTGGTGCCACTGATCCGATAACTGCCATCGTCATTGGGCTCGGCCTTGGTACGGAGCAGAGCAAGGTCAGAGCCACTGTGTGCTTCGGTCAGGCACATGGTTCCGGTCGATTGACCAGCAACCAGTTTTGGCAGAAACATCGCCTGCTGCTCAGCAGTACCATGCACCTGCAACGTCGCCATCGCCCCGTGACACAGGCCGAAGCACAACTGCAAAGACCAGTTAGCGGTCCCATTCATTTCTGCGATCACCGCCGCCAGCGATTCGGGCAATCCTTGACCACCAAACTCTTCAGGCAGTGCCAGCGACGGCCAGCCGCCATCAACAAACTGCTGAAACGCACCCTTAAAACCGTCAGGCGTAGTCACCACACCATCATTCAGGCTGCAGCCTTGCTGATCGCCAATCTGATTTAATGGCGCAAATACCTGGCTGCTGAACTTGGCACCCTCTTCCAGAATGGCATCAACCATATCGGGAGTCGCCTCTTCGGCACCGGGCAAAGTCGCATAGTGGCTCTCAAAATCCAGCAACTCGTTCATAGCAAAACGGATATCACGTAGCGGCGCGTTATATTCCGGCATCTTTTAATCCCTTCTAGCGATAATGATCATTAAGTGGTCACAACGACCTGCAGTGCTTAACAGCCGACAGGGTTCGGCGCTCTCTAATACTGAAAAATCAGCCTGCTATTTATATAGCAGCTAGCAGCCCCGCGGCCTCACAAAGTGGCGCATAGAGTGCGCTTAGTCCGTCATACAATCAACAAGATGTCACTATTAGAGAATTGATTGGCGCTATAGGATAAAATAAAAGCCGCTTTTTGAAAGATAAAGGAACAGCATGCAACCCAACTGGCAAGAAGACACCGCCATCGGTGGCTGGGCTATCTCCATTGCACGCACCCTCGATCACTACCAGCTCGACAGCGAGGCGGTGTTCAAATCCTG
>JBFFKD010000231.1:0-4884 GCA_041555595.1 Motiliproteus sp. | reverse complement strand
GGCGGCTAGCCCTGTCGATGACTGCAAAAGTAATAGCAAACTGGTGGTCAACAACGCGGAGGGGCGAGATGTTACGGCAGGCATGGTTGGCTTCCTGTTGATCGCTGAAGCCTGCATTCTAACAAATTTTATCGGCTTATCTTGGCCGTGTGAGCATCAATCAGGAGATGGGGAGGCCCAGTAGTCGCAGGATCTGGGAGAGTTTTTTGGCTGCCTGATCGATCTGCTCCAGTGCTTGAGGATAATCCTGCATGCTGGCCAGTTGCGCGGCTTTATCGTAGGCGGCTTCGCTGCTGGTCAGTGATTTTTGGGTCCAGCTGAATTTTTTGGGCAGCTTGCCGTCAGGAATCACCATCTGGTAGAGCTGGATCAGTCCCTTGTAGCGTTCGAGCTCGTAACGATACTGCTGCTCCGGAGTTTCCAGTTCATTGCTATAAACGATGGTAGTGCCGCCCTTGAGAGCTGACACGGCGGTGATCGTCAGCATATAGGCTTCGTTTAGCACATCGTTGGCTTGGCTGTAGTTCTGGTGTTGTGCTAACTCGGCTGCGAGCTGCATCAGGCTGCTCAGTTGTTGTGGATCGAGCGGGTTGGCTTCGTTACTTTGTACCACCGCTTTCTGCACATAGAGCCTGAATGACTCGACGCTGACCGACAGTTCGTTGAAACGGGTACGCTGGGCATCGCCTTTATCGGTAGCGTCGGCGACGGTGGCTGCGGCCGCAGAGTAAAACGTCATCGCTTGTTTGATTTTTTCTGACGCCGGTTGGAATTGGTTGTCTGCCAGTGCCTGTTTGGCCACGTTGACATGATCCCGGGCGTGGTTGAGGCGCTCTTTGGCTAAGGTGCTATCACCACCATGGATTCGGCCGCTGCTAGAGGAGTTTTCGAGCATTCGCTCCATTAAGACAACTTTCTGTTGCAGCAGTTCGGGGTTCAGTGGGTCCGCAGCGAGCGAGGCCGCTTGTAGCGGCTGCACAGGCAGGCCGATGAGAAACAGTAGGAGCAGGGCGGTCAGTGCTGCTGAGGGTCTGATATCCATGCGGGTGTCGAGATGTCCTGTTAATAGTAAAAGGGTGATAATTCTCAATTTTGCAGTGTACGATCTTAGCGCTTAACCGTAAAGAATCTGTGCCATTGCTCATTAGTCTAGGTACCGATCTTTTTTGATGCAGGACAATTACCCATAACTTAAGTCCTGTTATTATACTGCGGTTAAAAAATAGACAGTGATATTGAGAGAGGTAGCTAGCTTGAAGCTCAAGTTGATGAGTAGGGTCTGGGTGTTGTTGGTTGCGATCTGGTTGCCGAGCGGGTCGCTGTGGGCTGCGTCCGAGTATACCTTGTCAGCCGCAATCGACGATGCCGGACGTCAGCGGATGCTGACTCAACGGATTCTCAAAGCCTACACCCAGCTGGGGCTGGGGGTTCAGCCAGAGCAAGCCAAGGCTGAACTGCACAATTCGGTGGCGCTGTTCGATACTCAATACCAGCGCCTGCAGCAGTGGCAACATGAGCCCGAGATCGCCGAACAGTTGCAGCGTGTTGATCGTATCTGGCAGGTTTATAGGCAGCGTACGCTGGGAAAGGTCAATGCGCCCGAAGCACAAAAGTTATTGTCGATCAGTGAGTCGTTACTGTCTGAATCGCAGCGCTTGGTGATCCGGTTTGAGCAGCTGGCGGGAACGCAGTCGGCCAAACTGATCAATCTATCGGGACGGCAGCGGATGTTGTCGCAGCGACTGGCCAAGTATTACCTGCTTGGCAGCTGGGGGATCGAAACTCCGGCGATGAGCCAGAAGATGAATCAGGTACGGATAGAATTTGACGCCGCCTTGCAGGTGCTGCAAAGCCATACGTTCGACAACCTTGAGATCGTTTCCCGCTTGACTCAGATCGAATCGGACTGGGCTTGGTTTAACAATGCGATGCAACAGGGCCGTGGTGACCGATACAACTTGGTGGTGCTCGACGCCAGTGAACAGTTGCTACGTCAGCTTGAACAACTGACTCAGCTATACGTGGCAGAAGGGGAAAGATCGGCACACTCTTGATGGTCGGCTTGTTTGCTGTTCATTATTAACTTTCCATATTAACTTTCCATGCTTGCTCTATAACGGTTTTCTCACTGATCCTGTCTGAGCCGTGCCAGTACGATCTGCACGGTATCACTGCGGCTGGTATCCAGCTCTAGGGAATACTGCGCCTCTTGTGGCAGCAGTGGTTGTTGATCAGCCAGCTGCTGCCGCAGCACCGCTACCGTCGCCTCCGACGGATCTTTCCCCTGTTTTAATCGATCGCTAACCCGCTGTTCAAGCATGGGTTGGTCGGCGTTGCAGCTCAACAGTATCGGTTCGATATTTAACCTATTGGCTAGCTGTAGAAAGGGTTGTCGCTGCTGTTGCTGTAAAAACGCAGCATCGACAATCACATTGCAGCCGGCTTTGAGGAGTTGCTGGCTAAGGATCAGCAACCGTTGGTAAGTGGTCTCGCTCATTGTTTGGCTGTAACGATCGGCACGGGGAGCTGTCGGTTGCGACTGTTGGTGTAGTTGTTGTCGAATCAAGTCCGAGCGCAACCGAATCCATGGTTGGCAGCTGTCGGGGTGGCCGATCAACTGCTGTGATAGCCAGCTCTTGCCACTACCCGATACCCCTTGCATCAGTACTAAACGGGCTGTTTTAGGTGTCAATAGCTGCTCGGCCAGATCGAGATAACCACCGAGCAGCTGGCGGTTGGCATCACTTAATGGCTGCTCACTGTCGCCGCTGGTTAACATGGCAACTTTGGCGCGAACCATCGCCCGATAGGCCTGATAGAGAGGTAGCAGTGGCAATGCCGCGTAATCGTGACCCGGTTCGAGGTTCTGTCCCAGGCTCTTTTCCAGACTCTTTTCCAAATAAAGGTTGAGTAGCCGATTGGCCAATGGTTGGTAGTCGTGTAGTTGCAGATCCATCAACAGGAATGCTAGGTCGTTGAGTGGATCGATCCAGCGGTAACGCGGGTTGAACTCGATGCAATCGAACGGACAGGCGCGCCCGTCGAACAGGGCGATATTACCTAGATGCAGGTCTGCGTGGCACTCGCGTATATGGCCCTGTTGATGGCGGGCGGTCAGCAACGGCCAATAACGATTAAGCTCAGTTGCTGTCGCCTGTTGCACACGAACCAACTGAGCCAATAATAGCCCATCCGATGGTCGCTGCAGGTACGGCCGAATCTGGTCGAAGTTCTGCATCATCACGCTGTTGACAGTCTCTGGACTGCCGAGGTTGCTATGTTCAGGCTGATCGGGTGCGCTGGCATGGATCTCGGCAAGTTGCTGCGCCAGCAGTTCCAGCGCCGCAATGGGGAGTAAATTTCGTTGTTGCAGTTCCGACAGTAACTGGCTTTGCGGAAACTGCACCATCTTAACGGCATAGTCGAGCGCTTGCGGATCGAACGCCAGGTCGGGATCGACAGTGGTTAGTGTCGGCGTTTGCTCCGTGCCCCCGATCCTGATCAGGCCAACATACAGCTCGGGTGAAAAGCGTCTGTTTAGGCGTAGTTCGTGGCAGCAGTCGTCGAATCGTTGCTGCAAGGTGGTGAAATCGAGGAAACCAAAGTCGACCGGCTTGCGCAGTTTATAGGCATAGGGGCCGGTGAGCAGCACCCAGGAGATATGGGTTTCGATCAACTTAAACTGTTCAACCGGATGATCAAACCGCTGCGGCTGTTGCAGAGCTGTTATCAATGGGTTACCGGTCATCCTTGCTGTTACCTCCCTATCCATCGCATTGACGCCGTCTAGTTGATTCCATCGGCCTCGTTTCACATCGGTGGTCGAGTGATTATACTGCGCGGCATGGTAAAAAAGAGAGCTGTACGCGGCACTAATTCGAGTCGCACTAAATCCGCCCAGTCGAACGCTATCTCGAAGCGCCGCTGGTGGCCGTTGTTTTTTAAGCTGGCGGCAGTGGGTTTGGTGTTACTGACATTGGCGTTGCTGTATATGGACGCCACTATTCGCAGCCGTTTCGAAGGCCAGCGATGGGCTTTGCCGGCCAAGGTTTACGCTCGTCCGCTGGAACTGTATGCCGGAAGGGCGTTGACCGCCGACGAGCTAAAGATAGAGCTGCAACAGCTCGGCTACCGCTTTGTCGCCCAACCATCAAAACCCGGTGAGGCCAACGTGCAGTCGTGGCGAGTCGAGCTGGTGAGTCGAGGGTTTGACTTTGCTGATGGGATAGAGCCGTCACGACGACTCGATCTGCGTTTCGACAGTGGCAGGTTACAGAGATTGCTCAGTAACGGTCAATCGCTGGCGGTGGCTCGGTTGGAGCCAGTACTGGTTGGCGGCATCTATCCGGCCGACAACGAAGATCGTGATCTGGTGCAGTTGTCACAGGTGCCGCCACTGCTGATCAAGGCATTGGTGGCGGTCGAGGACCGGAGTTTCTACAACCATAATGGTATCTCTCTACGCGGTATTGCCCGTGCCTCCTTAGCCAACCTGCGCGCGGGTCGCGTGGTGCAGGGCGGCAGCACCCTAACCCAGCAATTGGTCAAAAATTACTTCCTTACCAGCCAGCGCAGCCTGCTACGAAAATTGATGGAAGCACCGATGGCGATGCTGTTGGAACTGCACTATAGCAAGGATGAAATTCTCGAAGCCTATCTCCATGAGGTCTATCTGGGGCAGGCGGGTTCGCGGGCGATCCATGGTTTCGGCTTGGCCAGTCAGTATTATTTCGGTCGGCCGCTGCAGAGCCTGTCGAGCGATCAGCTCAGTCTGTTGGCCGGTCTGGTCAAAGGGCCGACCTACTACGATCCACGCCGACACCCGGAACGGGCGCACAGACGCCGGGATCTGGTTATCGATCTGTTGCGGCAGCAGGCTGAGCT
>JBFFKD010000230.1:0-4911 GCA_041555595.1 Motiliproteus sp. | reverse complement strand
TAGCCGAACTCGTCCGTGGCGCCGACAATTGACCCGCCCTTCACGCCCCCGTACCTCAACCTCGGCAACTAACTTCAATTCAACCTCGGCTAACAGCGCTGCGGTAGATTCACTGATCAAAATCTGGGTGCCGTATTGCTTGTTCTGTTGCTCCAGCCGCGCCGCCAGGTTAACGGCATCACCATGCACGGTATAGTTCAACCGCTCCTTAGCCCCGACACTCCCCGCCACCAGCAGGCCGGTATTGATTCCAATCCGGCAGCGTAGGCTGCGCCCCTGAAATTGCCGCTCATCCAGCAACTGCTGAATTTCAAGGGCACAGTTCCAGGCCTGCAACGCATGTTGCGGATCAGCCATCGGTACGTTGAATGTGGCCAGTACCGCATCCCCCTGAAACTGAGTCACCACCCCGTTGTGATTTTCAATCACCTCAACGATAGCGGAGAAGTAATCGTTCAACAGCATCACCAGCCGGTCAGGCCCCAGCTGCTGCGACAGCAGGGAAAAGCCTTCCAGATCACAAAACAGTACTGTCGCCTGGCAGCGTTGGGTTTTCAGTTGTCCCTGATTCGATAGCAGCTCCCGGGCGATCGCACGAGGCACATACTGACCAAACAAGCGCTGACTGGCCTCGCTTTGCCTAAGTTCATCCAGCATCCGATTATACGCGTGCGCAACCCGATCAAACTCGCGAATCTGGCTTCCCGGTAAGTTGCCAATCTGCTGCAATGGCTGCTGGCCAATCCGATCAAAGCCGGCGACGGTCCGGTTTAAAACCTCACCAATGCGCCTGCTGATCCAGACAACCAAAATCAATACCATCCCCATCAACACTAACCCGAGAGCCAGTATCCACCACAACTTCGGCAGATCCTGCGATAGCTGATCAGGTCGCAGATAAGCCCCCACAACCCAGGGTTGTTCACCGTAGCGTTGCAATTGTCGTGATAAGTAGAGTAAACGGCCCTGTTCACTCTCCAGCGTCATCGCCTTGACGTCAGGGACCTCCATCCACTCCTGCCGCTGCCGCAGGGGACTCCAGAACTGCTGCAATGCCGGATCATTCAACTGCATAATGGTAGGTAAGACGGACTCAGACCGAGTGAGGTTATCTACAGTAGGAAGCCCAGCAGCTACGATGCCGCCACTCTCAACACTAGCGCCTCTTGCTGGATTGGTAGCAGCGGGTAACTGCATACCCGGGTATGCCAGTACTTGATTACGATCGTAGAGGATGAAGAGCTTAACCCCCAGTTGCTCAGACAGTTGAGCCACGAAAGCTGACAGCGTATCGATCTTAATCGTGGCAACGAGCAGACCTTGGAACCGCTGCTGCCGATAAACCGGATAGATCAACGGCAGCACTACTTGATTTAATCGAGGACTCCAGACGGGAGGCAACCACAGCAATCCATCTGGAGGGCTATCTAGGTAAGGCGACAGGGTCGCTGAGCGGTGCTCCACCCAGCGGTTGATACCGCCCCCCCTGTGCTCTCGGTCAACCCAGATTCGACTTCGATCAGAACCGAACATCAGCACCCCCATTACCTGAGGCGTGGCGGCCAGCGAACCTTCAAACACTAACCTGACCGAGCGCGGGTCATCCAGCTCGAAGTCCGGCTCTGACACCAGGGCAGCCAGATAGCCCAGCTGATGCTCAACAGGTTGCAGTTGACCATCAATTCGCTTAACGACCGTATTCATCAGACTGTGTGATAACTCTGATAGCAGTATCTGAGTATTCTGGCGGGTACTGCTAATCCCCAAATACAGAACTAACCCTAAACCTATCAGCACCAGTAATCCAAAGCCCCAGCTAAGCAACTGGGTAAACGAAACCTGACGCTGCCACATCAATCCGCCACCCGCACCAACTGTGAATTGACCTGACGTAACTGCTCATCGGTTCGCAGCAACCGATAGTCCAACAACAAGCCTTGAGCGTTCAGAGTCCTGTCATATATCTGCATCTCGTAACCGCCATCGGCAGTAATTACCAACGTATGAACCGTCAGGGTGTCGCCTTTTATTCGAGCCCAGACAAAAGGATCGCCTCCGAGCGGATCAAGACTGACCTGCCCCCCGAACACATTAGTCTTCATCGCGGAGGAGTAGATCCCCTCTCGCTCACTAGACTTAAATTTTATCTGGTAGACACTGCGCTTAATCCCCTTCTTTTTATGACTGACGGTGGTCCAGCTGACAAAAAAACCATTACCGGAGGTCGGGCCGATGGTGACACTCAGATCACGCTCACCCGCTGAGTCGCTGCTGGAATGACCAATATACTGGCCATAGAACTGCTCGATAGGACGATTCTCTGCCGCCATTATCTGACTGCTATAAACAACCGACAGCACTATCAAACCGCCAATCAGTATTACCCTACGTTTGATCCAAGCCATCATCGATGCTGCTCCCTAAGGTCGATTGATAACGCAATACCTGTACCTTTAAAGGTATAACACTGAACTCTATTCCGCCTGTTCAAAAGTCACAAAATCATTGATAAAAATAGAATTTTTACGGTTTTAACTTGCATATAGACAGGGATGGCATATGTTTTGTGTATCGCTGTCGTATAGGTGCACCATGACCGACCCTCACTCCCAGCCAGCTCTGCTGGAGATCAAGCAGCTTGCCGTTACATTCCAGATGCAGGGTATCGCCGTAGAGGCTGTTAAAGACCTGTCTCTGAGTTTGCAACCTGGTACCACATTGGCTCTGGTCGGTGAATCTGGATCGGGGAAAACAGTAACCTCACAAGCGATTCTAGGCATCCTGCCCAGTTCAGCGCAGATCACTCAGGGGCAGATTCTCTATACCCCACCAGGACAACCGACTGTTGATATCGCAGCCTTACATCCGAAAGACCCTAGGCTCCATCAAATTCGCGGTGACCAGATCTCGATCATCTTCCAAGAACCGATGGTGTCACTGTCATCGATGCACACCATCGGCAATCAGATCATGGAGGCGATGCAACTGCACCGTCGCTGTAACAAGGCTGAGGCCCGAAAGGCGACGCTGGAGATGCTGGAACTGGTCGAGTTCCCAGAGCCGGAACGGGCGATAAAACGCTACCCGTTCGAGCTATCCGGAGGCCTGCGCCAACGCGCTATGATTGCGATGGCGCTGATCTGCCGCCCGGCACTGCTGATCGCCGATGAACCTACTACCGCGCTCGATGTCACGGTACAGGCGCAAATTTTAAAGTTGATCAAAACGCTGCAACGCGATCTGGGGATGGCGGTACTGCTGATCACCCATGATCTAGGTGTGGTCGCCAATATGGCCGACGATATGGTGGTGATGTACCACGGTGAGGTGGTCGAGCGCGGCTCAGTTCAAACGTTGTTCGAAAACCCACAACACCCTTATCTCAAAGCACTATTCAGCGCCATTCCACACTTTGACATGCATGTTGGTGAGCGGCTGCAACCGATCCGCGAGCTGGAGCCGGATATCGACCATTTCCATCGCCTGCGAACGCCCTGGACCGAGCAGCAAAAGAACTCTGGCCCCCACCTGCGTATCAGTAACCTGAGCAAGTCGTTCGGCGATCGCAAGCAGCACTGGTTCTCCCGCGCCGAAGCCAGCCGAGTCTATGCAGTGCAGGATCTGAGCCTTGATATCGGCTGTGGCGAAAGTTTCGGCCTGGTTGGTGAGAGTGGTTGCGGAAAAACCACCCTGAGCAAGATGTTGATGCGGGCGGTACAACCGGATTGCGGCAAGGTTCTCTACAATGATCGCGGTCAGATGATCGACCTGCTCAAGCTCGATGGGGCACAATTGCGCGCGTTTCGGCCCAAGATGCGGATCGTATTCCAGGACCCTTTTAGCTCGCTCAATCCACGGATGACAGTACTCAACACCCTGCTCGAACCGATGCAGATTCATGCCATCGGGGATCAGGCGCAGCTACTACAACGCGCCAAGGAGCTAATGGCACTGGTAGGACTCGATCCAAGGTTTCTTAATCGCTACCCGCACAGTTTTTCCGGTGGTCAGCGGCAACGGATCAGTATCGCCCGCTCGCTGGCGCTGGAGCCCGAATTACTAATTTTTGACGAGCCGGTGTCGGCGCTGGACGTGTCGGTACAAGCGCAGATTCTCAACCTGCTCAAAGATCTACAACGCGAGCTGGGACTCACCTACCTGTTCATCTCGCACAATTTGGCAGTGGTCGACTATATCGCCGACCGGATCGGTGTCATGTGTCAGGGCCAGTTGGTCGAAGTGGGACAACGTGAACAGATCTTCCGCAACCCACAGCACCCCTACACCCGGGCCTTGTTAGCCGCCGTTCCCTACCCGGACCTGTCACGGCCATTGGATTTTGAGTTACTCGCATCGGGTCGACACAACGACCCGCAGAGCTGGCCGGCGCCTTTTGGCACATCCACTACCAAACCGTCCATATCACACCTCACAGCGACGCTGGAGCTGGTCGAAATTGAACCCGGCCATCAGGTGCGAAAACAGCCAGCCAACCAACCCGAGCTGAGCCAGATGTCATGAGTCAATACAACCGCACTCGCTCACAACCATGCCGCTTAAGCCAGTTAGCCTTGGCGCTGTTAATCAGCTCAGCAGCAGCGGCACAGCCCGTCGACCAGACATCTGTGGCGCTTGATATCAAGTTACAGGAAACACCGCAACTGATCGAACGGGTCGAAAGTGGTCAACTCCCTCCAGTCGATCAACGACTACCGCAGTCGCCCTATATCGACCGGTTGGAACAGCTTGACCAACGTCAGCCCGGCATCCCCGGCGGCTCGATCACACTGCTGATGGGTAAAGCCAAAGATGTTCGTCAACTGGTCGTGTACGGGTATGCCCGACTGGTCGGCTTTAACGAGGCGATGCAGCTTGAACCCGACCTACTGCACAGCATCGAGATCGAACAGG